>DOUV01000412.1 GCA_003520455.1 Chloroflexota bacterium
TTCGCCAACAGGATCATATCAACACAGGATCCGTGTGAAGGAGAACCCTCGTGACGTGGAAACTGTGGACGATCATCGCCATCATCGCTTCGGGAATCGCAGCGTGCGGCCCCGCGGGACCGGCGGCTCCGGTCGCCACTCAGCCCCCCACCGCTGCCGATGGCGGTGAGACGCCGGTCGCCGCTGAGAGCAGAGCCGCCGCGGCACCGGAAGAAAATGTGATGACGACGCCCAGCGGTCTGCAGTACACCGATGCGGTTGTCGGCACCGGCGCGATGCCTCAGCCGGGCGATGTGGTGAGCGTGCATTACACCGGCTGGCTCGACAACGGCACGAAGTTCGACAGCTCGCGGGATCTCGGCCAACCCTTCCAATTCAAGCTCGGCACAGGCCAGGTCATCAAGGGGTGGGACGAAGGCGTCGCGAGTATGCGGGTCGGCGGGAAACGCAAGCTCATTATCCCTCCCGAGTTGGCCTACGGCGATCAGGAGGTCGGCAACGGCCTGATCCCGGCCAACTCGCGCCTCACCTTCGACATCGAACTGCTCGGCATCGTCCCGCTTCCTGATAAACCGGCGGATACCAGCGGGACCAAGATCGTCAGCACGCCCAGCGGCCTGAGATACGCCGACCTCACTGTGGGCGAGGGTCAGGAGGCCCAACCGGGCTCGACGGTGGCCGTCTACTACACCGGCTGGCTGGAGGACGGCACGCAGTTCGACAGTTCGCTCGAGCAGGGCCAACCAATCGTGTTCCAACTCGGCAGCGGCCAGGTCATCAAGGGGTGGGACGAGGGCCTGACGGGGATGAAGGTCGGCGGCAAGCGCCAGCTGATCATCCCTGCTGATCTGGCCTACGGCGAGCGCGGTGCCGGTGACGTCATCCCTCCCAACGCCACTCTGATTTTCGACGTCGAGCTGGTCGACGTGCGCTAGCGCGCCGGTCAAGGCGTCGCCGAGACGATGGCAACGCAGCTTGTGACGGCGCGTTCAGGTTCGGAGGGGCGCACGGCCGTGCGCCCCTCCAGCGCGCTTCCGACCGCTCAAGCGGTTCCGACGAACCATGGTCCCACCCGCGCAACGACGACGTGACCGATGGTCTGGCGCCAGACGTTGTTGACAGGAGAGTGCCATGCTTGCCTGCCACGTAGGCATCCTGACCAACGAGGCGGACGAGGCGCTCGAGCAGGCCCTGGCCTCGCTCGCCTCACAGCTTCTCGCCCAGGTAGGGATCGTCGAGATCACCATCATCCCGAGCCGGCCGCTCCCACCCGACGTGACCGCGCGGCTCCAGGCGCTCGATCCGCGAATTCGACTGCTGCTGCCCGCCCCCGGGGGCGATCGCACCGCCAGCATCAACGCCTTTCTCCGCATCATGCGCGCCGAGATCGGGGTCCTCGTGGCCGAGCAGATCATCCCTGAACGTGACGCCGTCGAGAAACTCGTGCGCATTCTGGCCGACCCCGAGATCGGTATGGTGGGGGCGCACCGTGTGGCCGCCGATACGCCTGCGCACATCGCGGCCTACCTGACCCACCTCCGCCTGCGCCTGGCTCACACCCTCTCGCTGGAGATTCCGCGGCTACGCGACATGATCGCCTTTCGCCGCTGCTTCGACAGCCTGCCCCCCTCGGCCTCCATCGCCGAGGGCCTTATCGAAGCCATCGTCCTGCACGCCGGCCTCCGCCTGCAATACGCCCCCGACGCGCTGGCCTACAGTCCGGTCCCGCGCTCCCTCGGCGACTTTCTGGCCGAGCGACGGTCGCTTTATGTCGAGCATCTGGCCCTCCGGCGCCAGGCGGGCCACCAGGTCGCCAGCCTCTCCGGGCGGACCGCGCTCCGCCTGGCCTTCGGCGAGCTGTGGGAGGCGTGGCGGCTCCTCTTCACCCTCACGTCGCTCGCTCTGTTGGAGACCGTCTCGCGCCTCTTGGGCGCCTATGATTACTACGTTCACGGCCGCACCCACGCTGTGTGGGATATCGCCTGGACGACCAAGCGAGTGGTTCACTCCGAGAGGAAGTCGAACCAGGAGCGCCGCTGAGTCGAGCGCTCTTCTGCCTTTTGGCCGATGTCCGGCCGGGAGGGTCGTATTAGACTGCATCCGCCACGCGACACCCACCCTCGTCCCCTGACCCAATCAAATCTATCGACGAATGCCTGTATCAAAAAGGATGACCAGATGAACAATTCGATGCGTCGCAGTATGTGGGCCCTCTGGCTCCTCGTCGCCCTCCTGGCCCTTGGTCCGGCGCTCACCGCCCTCGCCGGCCCTCCCGCCCAGCCCCCCAATCCATTGACTGCTCTGGAAGCAGCTTCGTCTGAGCCCGTGTCCGTCAGCTACAACGCCGGCACTGGCGCCGCCGATTATGTCAGCGGGGCCTTCGCCACCAGTGGCGCGACACCCGACGCGCGCGCCCGCGGGTTCCTCAGCCAGCACGGCCAACTCTTCGGCATCCGCGACCCACAGGCCGAGTTGAGCGTGATGCGGACCGCGAGCGACGACCTCGGGATGAGCCACGTCGTCTACGAGCAGCAGTACCGTGAAGTGCCCGTTTTCGGGGCACGGCTGGTGGTCCACATGGACCGGGCCGGGCAGGTGACGGCGGTGAACGGCCAGTTCCAGCCGGCCATCACCCTGGATGACCTCAAGCCCGCGATCTCCGGTGCGGAGGCCCAGGGCCTCGTTCAGGCTCGACTGCGCTCCGCGGCCGTCGAGTGGCAACAGGCGCCGCGCCTGGTCATCTGGACCCACAACCGGGGTGGCACCGCGGCGCGCCTGGCCTGGGAGGTGCTCGGTTTTACAGGCGCCCCCTTGGGACGCTGGCGCTCCTTTATCGACGCCCACACCGGTGAGGTGGTCTACCAGCTGAATGAGCTGGATACCGCCAGGAACCGGACTACCTACACCGCCAACAACGGCACCGGCCTGCCGGGCACACTGCTGTGCAACGAAGGCAATCCCAGCGGTTGCAACAGCGATGCGGTGGCAAAGGCAGCCCACGATAACGCCGGGGTCGTCTACGACTATTACAAGAATACGTTCAACCGTGACAGCTACGATGCGGGTGGTGCCGAACTCAGGTCAACCGTCCACTACGACAACGACTATAACAACGCCTTCTGGAACGGCTCGCAGATGGTGTACGGCGACGGCGACGGCACCGTCTTCTCGCCCCTGGCCGAGGATCTCGATGTGGTCGCCCATGAGCTCACGCACGCTGTGACCCAGGAGACCTCCGGTTTGTTTTACGAGGGCCAGTCGGGGGCCTTGAACGAGAGCTACTCGGATGTCTTCGCCGTCTTCGTCAACCCCGGCAACTGGCAAATCGGCGAGAACGCCTACACCCCCGGCATCCCCGGGGATGCGCTGCGCGACCTGCAGGACCCGACGATGGGCGGCCAGTGGGACCCCAACGACCCGTCGGGGTCGGATGGCCAGCCGGACCGCATGGGGGTGATCGCCGTCCTCCCGACGGTGTACGACCAGGGCGGTGTCCACATCAACAGTGGCATCCCCAACAAGGCGGCCTACTTGATCGCGGCCGGCGGGACCTTCCAGGGCATCAGTGTCACGGGCATCGGCCAAACCAAGAGCCAACAGATCTACTACCGAACCCAGGCGCTCTACAACACACCCTTCACCGATTTCGCCAACGCCGCCAACAACACCTACCGGGCCTGCCGGGACCTCGCACAGGCCGGCAGCTTCGGGATCACTACCAACGACTGCAATAGTGTCCTCAATAGCTGGGCGGCCGTCGGCGTCGGGCCGCGTGCCAGTCAGACCCATCACGTCTTCGTGCCGATCTTGAAGCGGATCTACCCGAACACGACTCCCGGCATTTTCGGCCAGGTCACGGTCGGCGGAGCACCCGCCGCCGGCCAGGAGTTGGCCCTCTACCGCTGCCCCGATAGTGGGAACTGCACCTTGATAGGGACTACCGCCGTCGATGGCAACGGCCACTACCGCTTCAACGCGCCCCCCCTCCCGGCGAACAATGTCTATGTCGTCTACTACGCCCAGGATAGCAGTTGCGGGCTGTGGGGGGCCTGGCGGGGCAACTCGGTCACCCAATTCGCCGCCGGCCAGTCCAAATCCGGCGGTGACTTCGACCTGGCCGCGATTCAGTTGGTCTCGCCCAAAGGGAACGTCTCCGGCGCGTCGCAAACCTTCCGATGGAACACGCGCACCCTCCCGTCCGGCATGCTCCAGGACCTCCCCAGCGTCCAGATCTATGACGGCAGCGGGAGCACCCTGCTCTATCAAAGCTCGCCCAAGGCTCGTGGGACCACCATGGCCACCGTCAGTGGCTTCTCAGGGGGGTCGAGCTACATCTGGGCGGTTCAGACGTATGCGCCCGGCGGCCTTGGTATTCCTGCCTGTGGCGCGACCATCAATGTGAGTGCGGCGGCGTCTGGCAGCCCTACGAGCGAAGCCGCGCTCGTGCCGCTCCGGCAATCCACCGGCGGCGAGCGCTACCCGGAGACACTCGATCTCAGAGCGCCGTAGGTCGCCAGGTCGACTGGGAGTTCCTGGCGCGAGCGCGTGGTAACGCCAGGAACCCGTGATTTCACGATCCGGGATCGGCTTGCGGGTCAGGGAATGCCAACGGGGCCCCTCGAGTGAGGGGCCCCGTTTGTTGCCCGTGGCTGCGCGTGAATGCCTGAACGCTCGGTGGCGGTCAGCCGTGTCCCGGACCACCCGGCGAATCAGTGTGCCGAAGCAACGTACTGTTGGATGAGCGAGATTGTCTCGAGCAAGGCCGGCGGCGCGTTCTCGGTGCCATCCATTGTGACGTAGTGATACTTCTGTCCATCCTTCACGAGCGTCAGGTCGTAGGTGTAGCGATCACAGCAGGTATTCTCGGGCATATACTTCCCGGGCGCCACGTCGTAGATGCCGGTGGCTGCGAGCCGGTTGGCGAGATCGGCGG
>DOUV01000411.1:0-8139 GCA_003520455.1 Chloroflexota bacterium
CACGATCTGTTGAAGGGCGACAGATAAAGGGTACTGACCGGTGCGGTACGCTGGTCCTAGGGTTTCACCTTCTGCCCTGGCCGAGGCTCAGCACGTTGCCGCACGCCATTTCCTGGCATCGCGTCCAATGCTGCCAGGCCGGCACGGTGGAGCCGGCGCTTGAACATGCATCATCGGATGGAAAACCCCATCAGTTCATAAAGTGTCAGTCAATGTCGCCGAGACGATTGCAAAGCACCTTGTGAAGGCGCTTTCGCGTTCGTAGTGTGCGCTTCAGCGCGCCCAAAGTGGTGTCGTTGACCAAGACCGCTCAAGCGGTTACTACGAACCATGTTCTCATCCGCGCAACGACGACTTGACCGATGTTCTGGGAGGTCGCGGATCTCTTCATCTTATGATCACTTTCCGGCCTCGTGAATTACACCAGCCGAGTGCAACCCATGCCCCACACCGTCAAATCGACGCCGTCAACTCACCAGCTCGTGCCGCCGCTGCCGCCGCGGCATCGCCGCGACATGCGAAGCGTCAGCCTGGTCAGGCAGCGCACTCCTCAGCGCCCACGCAGCGCAAAACACAAAGCCGGGGCGCAGGGCCCCGGCCTTGTGACCGGCAGTGATCAGGTCAGCGTCCTCCCCCACCACAACACTTCTCGGCACTCCCGCCATTGGCCAAGGTAGGCCAGGTATCTCACTGGCCAGCGCAGGTACAGCGCAAAGAGCCGGACGGTGCATCCACAGTCGCAGACCACGCGCTGCACCGGGTCGTCGGTCTCGTCAACGCGGTGCCAGGGGCTATCCTCGGGGTTTGAGATAGTCGGGCACCGAGAGATGACACGTTCAATCAGCCAGTTGGGCGGGACGGTGCGATGGAGGGCGTCGAGGTCGTCCATGGTGTTGCCGCCTTGATGCTGTGGTGCTGTGTGATCAGTCTACACCCCCACTGTGACAGCTTCGGTACCACCTTGGACGGCAACCCTTGCCGAATAGTATCGGCAGGC
The DNA here is from genome assembly GCA_003520455.1 of Chloroflexota bacterium. The sequence goes on from DOUV01000411.1 coordinate 998, forward strand.
ATATTGCGAATCCCCGCAAGGGGGAACTATGGGAACTAAAGGAACTAAGGGAACTGATGGAGTATAGCAAAATCAGCCAATACACACATCATCGGATGGAAAATCCCCTCGGTTCCTATAGTTCCCACAGTTCCCTGAGTTCCTAGCTCGTCTTCGCCGAGACGCTCTTGGCCTGCGTGAAGAGCAGGAGATAGTCCGGCCCGCCCGCTTTCGAGTCGGTTCCCGACATGTTGAAGCCCCCAAAGGGGTGGACGCCCACCAGGGCGCCGGTGCACTTGCGATTGAAGTAGAGGTTCCCGACGTGGAACTCCTCCTTCGCCCGCTCGATGCGCTCGGGGTCCTGGCTGAAGAGCGCGCCCGTCAGGCCGTACTCCGTCGAGTTGGCGATCTCGAGGGCGTCGTCGAAGTCTTGCGCCTTGATGATCGCCAGCACCGGGCCGAAGATCTCCTCCTGGGCGATCCGGGCATCGGGGGGAACATCCTTGATGATCGTCGGCTCGATGAAGTAGCCGCCATCCTCCGCGACGACGTCCCCACCGTAGATCAGCTCTCCCTCCTGCTTGCCGATCTCGATGTAGTCGCGAATCTTCTTGAAGGCCTTGTCGTCTACCACCGGTCCCATCCAGTTCTCAGGGTCGCTGGGGTCCCCCACCGTGAGGTTGCGGGTCCGATCGACGACTTTCTCGACCATCGTATCGTAGACGTCCTTGACGATGATGGCACGCGAGCCCGCGGAGCACTTTTGCCCCTGGAACCCGAAAGCACTCACCACAACGGCGGCGGCGGCCTTCTCCAGGTCCGCCGTCTCGTCCACGAGAACCGCGTCTTTGCCGCCCATCTCGAGGATGGTGCGCTTGAGCCAGCGCTGGCCGGACGCAGCCCGGCCCGCTCGCTCGAAGATGCGCAGCCCGACTTCCTTCGAGCCGGTGAAGGCAACGAAGCGGGTCAAGGGATGGTCCACCAGCGTGTCGCCGATGGTGCCGCCGGGACCGGGCAGGAAGTTCAGCACACCCCCTGGGAGCCCAACCTCGTGGAAGAGCCGGGCCACCTGGTAGCCGATGATCGGCGAGGTACTGGCCGGTTTGAGCACGACGGCGTTCCCCGCCACGATCGCGGCGCTGGTCATCCCGGTGAGGATCGCGCTGGGGAAGTTCCAGGGCGGGATCACCGCGCCCACCCCAAGCGGGATGTAGCGCAGCTCCGCCCGCTCGCCTGGAATCTGGGTCAACTGTGAGGTCGCAGTCTCCTCCAGCCGGATCATCTGGCGGGCGTAATATTCCAGGAAGTCGATCGCCTCGGCGGTGTCGGCGTCGGCTTCCGGCCAGCTCTTCCCAACCTCGTAGACCATCCAGGCCGAGAAGTAATGCTTGCGCTCGCGCATGCCCTCGGCTGCTTTGAAGAGATAGTCGGCCCGCTCGGCTGCCGGTACTTTCTTCCAGCGTTGGAAAGCCTCGTTGGCCACCTGGACCGCTCGATCGGCCAGTTCTTTGGTCCCTTTGGAGACCTGGGCCAGCACCTGGCTGGGGTTCGATGGGTTGAGAGAGGGGAAGGTATCGTCGGTGTAGACCTCTTCGCCGCCGACGATCAGGGGCACCGTAAAACCAAACTCACTGCGAACTTCGGCCAGGGCCGCTTCCATGGCCTGGCGGTTGGCGTCCTGGCTGAAATCGGTGAGGGGCTCGTTGCGAAACTCGGTCAGTTCCTGCAATCGCATCAGTCAACCTCCTTGTTGGCACGACTCGATTGTCTCAGGGACGGGCCGCCTCTACTGCAACCTGCGGTGCGGCACGCCGTACATCCCCTGACACCCATTATACCCCGAACGCTGGCGCCCTCCAATGGCGCCAGCCCTTGAAACGGGGCTCGTCACGGTCCAGGGAAAGACCTCACGCCAAAGCGCGAAGGTGCCAAGACGGAGAACAGGATTCTGCTGTTTGTGTGCGCCTGGCGTCCTGGCGTGAGTTTTTATGCCGGCCCTGCCTTCATTACGGCCCTGTGGCCAGCACAATGTTGCCCTTATCTTCATACCCGCTCGTGAGGAATGGCACCGTGACAGATGGCAAAAGCGTCCATGACATTCGGTGCTGCCTCTCACGTATTCAACGACGGAGAATGGAACTCGAAGTGGAACGATACCATGCCGTAAAGGTTCATCCCTAAAACCCAATCAGGCAAAGCGCCACGAACGCGGGGGCGAATCGCCCTGACTCTCTGGCCTTGCCGCGTTGCCAGGCTACCAGGAGACAATCTCTTGGTGGCCTTTTCTGTTGGAAGGAGGGTGATGCTCGGGGGAAGAGGAGGATCTCCTGGCATCCTGCCTTGACCGTGAATGCACGGGACGAAGGGTAGCCGGCACCAGGCTGCCGGTCCCGAATGAGACGAGGAGGTCTCGCATGAGTGCACGAAAAGTCGTCGTCGGCGCAGCGTTTCTGCTGCTGATCGCCGCGGCCAGTACGGCGACGGCCCGCACGCCCGCACTGCAGCCTGCAGTGCAGCTTTCCAATGTGGAGATGCTGGGTGAGCATCTGTTCTTCGACGAGAATTTATCCGAGCCGGCCGGCCAGGCCTGTGCGGTCTGTCACGGCCCCGCTGTCGGCTGGACAGGTCCCAGCCCAGTCATCAATGCGACCGGGGCAGTGTACGAAGGGGCGGTGCCTGGACGGTTTGGGAACCGGAAACCGCCTGCTTCCGCGTACGCCGGGGACAGCCCGGTGCTGTACCAGGCAGCAGACGGCACCTGGGTCGGCGGCATGTTCTGGGATGGCCGCGCGACCGGCGCGACCCTGGGCGACCCGCTTGCCGAACAGGCCCAGGGGCCTTTCCTGAATCCTCTGGAGCAGAACAACCCGGACGCCAAAGCTGTTGTGGATAAAGTCTTGGCCTCGAGCTATAGCAGTCTGTTCACAGCCGTTTGTGGAGCGGTGTATGACGTGGAGGCCTACTACGACTGTATCGGCCGGTCAATCGCGGCCTACGAGCGCTCCGGTGAGGTAAGCCAGTTCAGCTCGAAGTACGATTACTTCCTGAAGGGCGAGGCGACGCTGACGGACCAGGAGAAGTGGGGATTTCAGCTCTTTGAAGGGAAGGCGATGTGCTCTGGGTGCCACATCAGCGAACGCGGTCCCAATGGGGAGCCACCGCTCTTTACAGACTACACCTACGACAACCTCGGCGTGCCCAAGAACCCTCAAAACCCCTTCTACCAGGAGCCGGAGTGGAATCCCGACGGTACCAGGTGGGTCGACTACGGGCTGGGCGGCTACCTGAAGGCGGCCGGCTATCCACCCAACGTCTATAACAAAGAGTTGGGCAAGATGAAGGTCCCGACGTTGCGTAACGTGGACCAGCGGCCTTACGACGGGTTTGTCAAAGCGTATGGGCACAACGGCTACTTCAAGTCCCTGGAAGAGATCGTCCACTTCTACAACACGCGCGACGTGTTGCCGACCTGCGCTCCGAACTCGCCCCTGGTACCGGGCGTGGACTGCTGGCCAAAGGCCGAAGTCCCCAAGAACGTCAATCGAACCGAACTGGGCAAGCTCGGCTTGACGCCGGATGAGGAGACGGCGCTCGTCGCGTTCATGAAGACGCTCACAGACGGCTACACGCCGTGACGGCATATAGTACTCGAACCATCCGGAAGGCGGCGCGGGATTGCACGTCGGATATCCGCTCTGGCGTTCAAAGACCATGAAGGCTTCAAGACTCTGGATAGGCGGACGCCCTCCGCCCATCTAGGGTCCTGGCAGTGGAGGGGCCGCACGACAGTCACCGGCGGCAGCGCTCTTCAACAATCGGTGGTCGGTCCCCTCCACCCCCCCCGAGCGTCGCCGGCGTGGAGCACGCGGCGCGGGTTCTCGTCGCCGCGGTCTGTGTTGTCCCGCCGAGCGAGCCGGCTGCTTGTCCTCAGACCTGTCGAAGGCAAGTAGATCCTCGCTCTGAAGTCGCCGGGCGCGCCCGTTTGACGGTCGCGGCGGGCGGGATACACTGAGGCCCGTTCGCCTGGTCCCCGCGCTCCGATGTCCTCTCACCGGCTCCCAACATCCACCTTCCCGTCGGGGCGATAGGGTACAAACCTCCCGCACAGGCAAGGAGAGCCGCCATGAAACGTTTTGCCGTTCTCATCTTTGCGCTCGTCCTACTGCTGGTCCCGGCTGCGCCGCTGGCGGCCCAGGGCGGCAGTACGACCGTCACGATCGTCGCGTTCAGCGACTATCATTCCCACGCGGTGCCCTTCTACTCCGAGGGCAAGCCGAACCAGGCCGGAATCGCGCGCGCCATCGCCTATCTCAAGGAGCAAAAGGCCCAGCCGAATACGATTGTGGTCTCGGGCGGCGATACGATGAACGCAGGAACGCCGACCTGGAGCGACGAGTACACGTGCATCGAGTGGCCCTGGTTCAACGGGTTGGTCGACGTGATGGCGGTGGGCAACCACGATTTCGACTACGGTGCCGATGCGTTCGCCCAGTGTCAGGCCAGCGCCGACTATCCCATCATCAGCGCGAGTCTGGTCAAGAGCGACGGGACGCCCTACTTCCAGGTTGACGGCAAACCGTACGTCGTCAAAGAGGTCGACGGTGTCAAGATCGGCTTCTTCGCGCTTGGTGGCCCCGACGTCCAGAAGCTGATCAAGCCGGAGAATCTGCCGGCCGACACCAGTTGGAAAGACGCGACGGCCACGGCGCAGGAAGTCGTCGACGCCCTGCGCAACCAGGAGAAGGTGAACGCCGTGGTCTTCATCGGCCACGAACTGCGCGAGGACGATGAGGCCCTGGCGAAGGCGGTGCCAGGCATCGACCTGATCCTCGGAACCCACTCGCACTACAAGGGCGAGTTGACCAGGATCCCGGGTACGGATACCTCCTACATCTCCCCCTTCCAATACCTGACCTACCTGTCCAGGGTGCAGCTCGCGTTCGACAACGGCAAGCTGGCGAAGGTGACCGGCGAACTGGTGAAGATGGATGAGAGCCGGCCGGAGGATCCCGAGGTCGCCGGCAAGGTCGCCCAACTCCAGAAGGATCTGGTGGCCAGGCACCCCGAGCGCTTCGAGGTACTGGGCCAGGCGCAGAAAGAGTTGAGCGACGCCAACATCTCGACCGGCGAGTCGCTGATCGGCAACTGGGCGACCGAGGTGCTGCGCCGGGCGGCCGGGGCCAACGCCTTCTTCTCGACCGCCTCCAGCTTCCGGGCCGCGATCCCGCCCGGTGACATCACGGTCGAACAGTTCTACACGGCGATCCCCTACAAGAACACGGTTACCACGGCGGAGATGACCGGCAAGCAGCTGGCCGATCTCGTGGCCCTCAGCGTCAGCAAGATGGGCTCGGATGGTTTCAGCCAGGAGAGCGGGGTCCGCTACGCGGTGCAGGATGGCAAGCCGATCAACATCCAGGTGCTAAAGGACCCGGCCAACCCGGCGGCGGACTACGCCCCGCTCGATCCGAACGCCACCTACACGATCGGCACGACCGACTTCCAGGCCTTCGTCGCTGGCGGCTACAAGGATCTCTTCGCCCAGGCCCAGAATCTGGCCAAGACCGACAAGGATGCCCACCAGACCCTGATTGACGCCATCAAGACCGGCCCCATTACGGCCGAACTCGACGGGCGGACCAACGCCACCGGCCCCGCCCCGGCGACGCTACCGACCACCGGCCACTCCACCGAGAACGTACTGCTGCTGCTCGTTGCCGGCCTCACCGTGCTGCTCGGCGGCACGGCGCTGCGGCGCTGGGCACCGGGAAACAGATAGCCCGCCCGATCTTCAGACGAACCGGCCCCGGCAACATCGTGTTGCCGGGGCCGTCTGTTTGAGTCTGTTATGTTAATCGTTGACGCGGGCCGGGCGGAACGTATAATAGCAGGAGAACACGCACTCCTGTCAGGCGCGCGAGACGGGTGGAGAGCATGCCAAAACCACAGGTTGCCAGCGAATCACTGGCCGCGCTCCTCGACCGGCACACCGGCGTGGGGACGCTCTGGTTCCCCGAGGGTGAGCGCATTCGCTGCGTCGCGTGCGGCCACCGCTGCCTGATCGGCGAGGGACGCCGTGGGATCTGCAAGGTTCGCTTCAACCAGGGCGGCCAGCTCAAGGTGCCCTTCGGCTACGTCGCCGCGCTGCAGTGCGACCCGGTCGAGAAGAAGCCCTTCTTCCACGTCTACCCCGGCAGTGACGCGCTGACCTTCGGGATGATGGGGTGTGATTTCAGATGTGCATTCTGCCAGAACTGGGTCACGAGCCAGGCCCTCCGCGACCCGGCCTCGCTCGCGCCAATCACGCGTGTCACACCCACCCAGCTCGTGGAGCTGGCGCAGCGGCAGGGCGCCCGGCTGGTCGTCTCCAGCTACAACGAGCCGTTGATCACGACCGAGTGGGCGGTGGAGCTCTTCAAGCCGGCGACGGCGGCCGGCTTCACCTGCGCCTTTGTCTCCAACGGCAACGCCACGCCCGAAGCGCTCGATTTCCTGCGCCCCTGGCTCTCGGCCTACAAAGTCGACCTCAAGAGCTTCGACGACCGGCGCTACCGCACCCTCGGCGGCACCCTGGCGCACGTCACCGGCACCATTCGCATGGTGCACGAGCGCGGGCTCTGGCTCGAGGTCGTGACGTTGATCGTGCCCGGCTTCAACGACGACGAGGCCGAGCTGCGCGACATGGCCCGGTTCATCGCCTCGATCAGCCCTGATATCCCCTGGCACGTCACGGCCTTCCACAAAGACTACAAGATGACCGACCCCGACGACACCACCGCCCGCGACCTGATCCGCGCCGCCGAGATCGGGGCCGAGGAGGGGCTCCACTTCGTCTACGCCGGCAACCTGCCGGGCCAGGTCGGTGAGTGGGAGAACACCCACTGCCCCGCCTGCCGGGAGACCCTGATCGAGCGCTACGGCTTCCTGGTGCGCGCCTACCGGCTCACCGCCGCGGGCCGCTGCCCGCGCTGCCGGACCCGCATCCTGGGCCTCTGGCCCGCAGACCCCGCCGAGGTCCGCACCGGCGGCCCCGAGATGTATTTCCGTCGCAGGCCGCGGGTCGTCCGCTGACGAGCCCCTGGAGCCGCTGGTCAAGGAGTCACCGAGACGACTGCACAGCACCTTGTGAAGGTGCTTCCAGGTTCGTAGGGGCGCACGGCCGT
>DOUV01000411.1:8203-8352 GCA_003520455.1 Chloroflexota bacterium
CGCGCCCAAGACCGCTACAGGAGCGGCACACGGCCGTGCGCTCCGACTACGAACCACGTTCTCACCCGCGCCACGACGTGACCGCTGTGCTAGAGCACCGGTCACGTCATCCCGCGGGGGGAGGGAAAAAGACTTCCGAAGTCTTGTTC
>DOUV01000407.1 GCA_003520455.1 Chloroflexota bacterium
CGGGGGGGCCAGTTGGACGAGGTAGAGTGTCAATGGCGCATCCGCGGCGCCACTGGCAACCGTCAGATCTGGCCCGCTCGGGTTATACGCAAACGCGCCCGGCAGCGAAACCTCGATCATGTGCCACCGGCTGTCGGCTGGGACGCTGGCCGTCGTCGAACCGCCGGCCCAGGTCAACTCGATTGACGCACCGGTCCCGAGAGCATGCAGGACCACTTTCCACCCGGCACCGCCCGGGTGGGCGCGGGCGAATGCCTCGTCTACCTCGAAAGTAAACGTCGTGTTGACCCCGCTGACACTATTCCGCAGATCGTGGCTCACACTCGCCAGGTCGGCCGGCTTGACCGCAATATCTTGCTGAGAGCGGTCGAAGAAATGCCAGCGATTCGTCGGGCGGTTGGTTTGGACCAGGTAGTAGTCGTCGTTCTGGTACCGGCAGGCGTCGCTCCAGGCCGGCTCGTCCGGCTTCTCCACCTGCCGGATCCGCGTCCACACGCTCGGCGCATTGGTGGCATCCCGCCCGATGTGCATTCGGACGAAGGATCCCCAGTAGGGGTCGGCCATGACATAGTTGCCCCGGACGTTGCCCTGGGCGCCCCACCGCAAGACCGTCGCACCCCAGAGCCAACCATCCAAATTCACCTGTACCGACCCATTCTCCGAGTTTCCGTACTCATCGACGAGGGCCTTCCCCGCTTCGCGCAGCCGCAACGCGATGTACTGCGTGCCGCCGTAGAGCACTGTGCCGGGCGCCTCCGCGACCGGCAAACCGTTCTGCTGGTCATCGGGTTTCAGCTTCGCGGCGTCGCCGTACAGGCAGCGAGTCGGTTCATTGCCCGCCATCCCCGCCGTGAACACACCATCAATCTCGGGATTGGTCGCAATCGCATCGGCGAAGCGGTTGCGATTCCAGCGCAGCGAGAGGTACACCGGCTTTCTGACGCCTCGATAGACCTGAGTGAGCTCGCCCTCCGGTCCAACCAGGGTAGTTGGATTCATGTGCCGGTACCACCCGTCCATAACTTCAGCCGGAACACACTCCTCGTAGCCGAACTTCACCGGCGTAAACTCACCATCCATCCCGGTCGGCACAATCACACCGTCGATGTTTGGCAGGCTATCGGCAGCCAGCGCAAACTCGCGCCGGGCCTTGTTCAGCTCCGCCCACCAGCGGTCGTCCTCATAGTGAGGAAGCTCGAACGTCTTGTCCTTGCACTGAATCACGTGAGGACCAGGGAGTCCGAGGCTGTCATAGACCGCTTGCGGTGTCAGGTCTTCCCAGCCCTGAAAGCCTAACCCGACGAAGCACGGTTGCCTCACCGGCGGCAGCCCCTCACGGTCGATCAAGACATCCTTGCACTTGGCGTTGAAGTTTTCCAGCACCGGGCGCCAGTTCTCCCAGGCAATGTGCTTGTTTTCGCACCCGGCCGCGCGCTGATAGGGCAGCGTCGGGCCGTTGTCGCACTGAGTGAAATCCTGGCGGAAGTACACACCGATGTCATCCGCAACCGGTACCTGGAGTCGCGCAGGAGCGGGGGAGGCTCCGAGCAGCAGAAACGTCAGTATGAGGAGTCGCCAGCCCATCCTCTCACCTCTTGTCCTCTTCGTCGTTCGCGGCGTCTGGAGAGGTCTCGCGCCTCGTGCCGCCTTCGGAGGAAGGACAACGCCCGCAAGCCGGCGAAACGGTGGCCGCCCAGGCAGCACGAGGCGTAAGGATAGCAGCAACTCGCCCTCGAAACCAATCTGCCGGGCCGGCGGGATAGCTCACCCAGCGCGGCGCACGTGAAACGTGAACATGGCACGCACCTCCACGCGCGTTGCACCTTTCACTCACGGCAGGTCGAAGCAATTTCCCATCCCGAGCCGGACGGAATGGTCGGGATTGGCGACGAGGATACACATCTGCGTCTCCTCCGGCGGGCGCTGGGCGACACGGTAGCCGGTGTAGGGGTCACCGACGTGGATGACGTTGCAAACTCTACGCGCGGTGCTCTGATCGCTGGCCTCGGCCTGCATCAGATCGACCAATGCTTCCGCGAAGGGCAAGAAGACCTCTTCGCGCCCGAATTGTTGGGAGCACTCCTCCTGAGCGACCCGGACGATTCCGACCGCCCGCGCTCGTGCCCGACTGGCCTGAAAAGTGCCGGTCACCTTTTCGGGAAAGATCTGACGCCTACGCAAGCTCCGCCCACCAAACGTTCAAGCTTTGTACTGGCACAGATGTTGCTTTTGGGTGTTGACCGGTGAGACCGATTTCACGGTCTACCAGAATCCGGCCGGCGGTCTTACGTCAGGAATGCGCGGAAGCCCCTTCTCCAGCATGGGTCTATTCCCTGCGCGCACGCGGCTTCCGGGAGGAGGGCCTTCGTGGATCAACAACTGACCACGACCGCCCTGCGCGCCAGTTACCAGCTCGAGCCCGGCCGGCAGGCCCAGCGCCTGGGTAATCGGGCGACCTCCCAGGCAGGGATCACAACCCGGCGCGGCGAGCGCCTCCAGCCCTCGTTCGAACTCGAACAGAGCCCTCAGCCGGGGCTGTGGAAGATCGGTTCGCTCGAAGATCTGGCCTCGCTCAGCCATCAGCGGCTGGAGCGGATGGACGTACCGTCAGGGAGAATACAGGCCGCCCGCTAGATGCTGCAGGTGTCAACACCCCTGGAAACACACCCTCGTGGGCGGATTCGAGCCAGCGACGGCAGCCAGCACCCCTCAGCTGGCCCTGGTGACTCCCGAAACGAAAGGCATCCGTATATGTTCGACTACCTGATCGTCGGAGCCGGATTTGCCGGGAGCGTGCTTGCTGAGCGCCTGGCGCGTGGGTCCGGGAAGATGGTCCTGATCATTGACAGACGAAACCATATCGCCGGGAACGCCCACGATCACTACAACAACGACGGCATCCTCGTCCACAAGTACGGACCGCACATCTTTCACACCAACTCGCGCAAAGTTTTCGATTATCTTTCGAACTTCACCGAATGGCGGCCTTACGAACACCGAGTGCGTGCCAGCGTGGACGGCCAGCTCGTTCCAATCCCGATCAACCTCGATACCATCAATTCGCTCTACGGGCTCAATCTCACCTCGTTCGAGCTCGAGAAGTTTTTTGCATCGGTCGCCGAGCCGCGAGAGCAGATCCGCACTTCTGAAGATGTGGTGGTGAGCAAAGTCGGACGCGAGCTCTACGAGAAATTCTTCCGCAATTACACCCATAAACAGTGGGATCTCGACCCGTCTGAACTCGATGCCTCGGTCATCGCCCGTGTTCCAATCCGCACGAACCGTGACGACCGCTACTTCACGGATACATACCAGGCGATGCCGCTGCACGGCTACACACAGATGTTTGAGCGGATGCTCGACCATCCCAACATCAAGATCATGCTCAACACCGACTACCGTGAGATCAAAGACGTCATCCCGTACCGCGAACTGATCTACACCGGCCCGATCGACGAGTTCTTCGACCTTCGCCACGGCAAGTTGCCCTATCGCTCGCTGGTGTTCAGGCACGAAACCCTCAACATCCCAACCTTTCAGCCGGTGGCGGTGGTCAACTACCCGAACGAGCACCCGTATACACGGATCACAGAGTTCAAATATCTGACGGGCCAGGAACACCCCAAAACGAGTATCGTCTATGAGTACCCCGTGGCTGACGGCGATCCGTACTACCCGGTCCCCCGCGCCGAGAATGCTGAGATTTACAGGAAGTACCAGGCTCTGGCCGAAGCGACAGCCACCGTCCACTTCGTCGGGCGGCTGGCAACCTACAAGTACTACAACATGGATCAAGTCACCGCTCAGGCTCTGGTGACGTACGAGCGGATCAGTAGCCGCGATCATGCGGACTCGACCAGAGCGCGCTCGAGGAGCGTACGTTCACGGTCGTATGTCACCCCAGCCGCAGAGAGCTCGAACGGGAAGCGGAAGGCAGGCTGAGTTTTCTTCCGGCCGCAAGCGGTGCTCTGGGGCCGGAATCGACCCAGTCCACGAACGGCGCGGCCCTACCGTCCGAGCGTTCTCACGCGCTGATGCGATCAGCCCAGCGTTGCGCACCGCACACAACTTGACACCGCGCGCAGACGGAGCCGGCAGGAGCGGCGTTCGTTTGCGCCAGCTCCCCAAACTACGCCTCACCTCAGACATCCCGGCGCTCGCGCGGATTTCAGATAATATTCACTCCGGAAGTAAGATTGATCTCGGCAATCTATCACAGCGGGTATGATCGATGAACAAGCATATCCTCGTCGTCGATGACGACTCCCTTCTGCGCCGCAGCCTGGCACTCAACCTCGAGGAGGCCGGCTACCGGGCGAGCACGGCAGCCAACGCCGAGGATGCCCTGGCCCTCGCGCGTCGTGATCCGCCCGATCTCGCCTTGTTGGACATCAGCTTGCCCGGCATGGACGGACTGGAGGCCCTGCGCCACTTTCAAGAAGAGCTGGACGTGCCGGTGATCTTTCTTACCGCCCGCCGGCGCGAACTGGACGAGGCACTCGGCCTGGAACTGGGCGCCGATGACTACGTGACAAAGCCTTTCGACC
>DOUV01001102.1 GCA_003520455.1 Chloroflexota bacterium
TGCCGGGACCGCGGCGGGCCACGTCATAGAGCTCCTGTTCGTAAGCATCCCGCAGCAGCGCGGGCACATTGATGGCCTGCCCCGCCTCGCGGAAAGCGGCCTTCTCGGCCCAGATGCGCTGAACTATAAAGGGGACATCCCGCTGCAGATCCTGCGTATCGTAGAACAGGCCGAGCCAGGGGTGGCGCTGGTGGATATCAGCCAGCAGCTTGCGCGAGAGCCCATTGCCCGAATATGGGAACGAGAGCGTCACGCGTTCCTGGCCGGTGATGGCCTGCACTTCGCGGGCCGAGGTGACGATCTCGCTCTCGATCTCGGCATCGCTCAAGGTGGCCAGCTTGGCGTGGCGCACGGTGTGGGCGCCGATGGTGAAACCATCGGCGTGCAGGGCGCGCACCAGGCGCAGCTTATCGGCCGGGGTCGTGCGGGCGTACACGGATACCTCCTTCACCACGTCACGGAGGGCGTCGTCCGGCAGATCGGCCAGTTCTGAACCCGTCAACACACGCCCCGCGCCGTTCAGCCCAACCGCCCGGGCAATCGCCGCCGCCGTGAGGGGATGATCTCCCGTGATCATGAGGGAGCGAATGCCAGCCGCCTGTGCTTCAGCCAGCGCCGCTGGGACAGCCGGGCGCGGGGGGTCAGCCAGGCCGACCAGGCCGACCAACGTGAGGTTGGATTCGGCCCGCTCCCGCGCCAGGGGACCGGCAGGCATACACTTCTCGGCCAGGGCCAGCACCCGCAAGCCTGCCGCCGCCAGTTGCGCGGCCTGCTCCAGCAGAGCCTGCCGCTCCGCCTCGCCCAAGGTTTGTACACTGTCCTTGAGGCAGGAGTGGTGGGCGCGGGCGATGATGGCCTCGGGCGCCCCTTTGCTCCCTACCCACAACGTACCCTCCCGCTCGTACACCGCCGTCATCATCTTCCGATCGGAATCAAAGGGGAATTCCACCTGCAAGGGAAAAGCATGGCGCACCTGGTTCACATCCATGCCGGCCGCTTCGGCGGCGCGCAAGAGCGCGCTTTCGAGCGGATCACCAACCGACCCCGGCGAAGCGTTGTTCACCAGCACCCCGATCTCCAGCAGGCGATCCCGCGCCGACGCCGGATAGAAGGTGCTTACCTCCATTTGATTCTCGGTGAGAGTGCCCGTCTTGTCGGTCGCGATGACCGTGATGGCGCCGAGCGTCTCGACGGCGCGCAGTTGTTTGACGATGGCGTGACGACGCGAGAGACGGTAGCCACCCAGGGCCAGGACCATCGTGATGATGATGGGCATCTCCTCTGGGATGGTCGCAAAGGCGAGGGAGAGACCGGTCAGGATCATCTGGCGCAGGGGTTGGCCGCCCAGGAGCCAGGCAAGCAATGGGACGATCACGCTGAGACCGAGTGCGACCCAGACGAGGGAATGGCTGAGTTGCTCCATCGCCACCTGCAGGGGCGTACGCGGCGGCTTGACACGCCGGGCCGCCTCTGCGATCTGTCCCAGCTCTGTCGCCCAGGCCGTCGCGACCACCACGGCTCGTCCCCGGCCCCGGGTCACGACGGTGCCGGTATAGAGCATGTTGTGCCGCTCGGCAAGGGGGGTCGCGCGCGGGAGGGTCAGATCGGCGAGCTTGTCTACCGGCACCGATTCGCCGGTAAGCGGCGACTCATCGACCGCCAGACTGGCGGCCGTGAGCAGGCGCGCATCGGCCGGGACGCGCCGCCCGGCTTCGAGGCGAATGATGTCGCCGGGGACGAGCTTCTCGACGGCAAGCTCGCGCAATTCACCGTCGCGCAGCACCGTCGTCGTCGGCTCGGCCAGCTCGCGCAGGGCCGCGATGGCCCGCCTGGCGCGGCTCTCATTGAGAATCTCGACGCCCGCTACCGTCAAGATCACCGCAAAGATGACCAGCGCATCGAACAACTCACCCCAGAGAGCGTAGAGCACGCCCGTCCCCACCAAGAGCAGGATGAGCGGCTCGCGCAGCTCCTCCAGAAGCTCTTCCCAGAACGGTTCGTCCTCCTCCTCTTCTAACCGATTGGGGCCCGCCGTTGCCAGGCGCTGCGCGGCCTGCCCCTCGCTCAGACCACGCTCCGGGTTCACGTCAAGTTGCTGTGTGACCGCGGGCGCCGGGAAGGCGTACCAGGCCTCTAGCGCTTGCGCGTCATCAGAGACGAGAGGTTGGGTGGTTTCCATTCCTTACTCCATACTTGCAGCCTTCTGCGACATCTGGATGCCCGATTGCCTCTCGCGTTCCCCCGCCGCTGCAACCTGCGCTTGACAATCCAGACAAGAAAGGTCGCTCACAACCCACCGAAAGCGTCGTAGGAAAGTGGCCAAACCGGTCAATCAATGGGAGGGTCCACTCGGTCAGGGCGGTGCACTTCTCATATCGTCGCGGGTTGAGGGAGGCAGAAGAGAGCCTGCCATCTCCTGACGTAAGCACCAGCGTGCCCAGGCAACCACAAAGCTATTGGTCGTCCAGATGGCACTTTCGCTCCGGTCCACCTCGCCCATCAGTACCGTACGCTCATCAACTACCAGGATGAATCCATGCCCGAGGGTGTTCCGCATCCGACTGCCCTGTTGATGAACTGCCACCGGGATTTCGCCAGCGTCGTAAGGTGTGGGTGAGATGACAACCACTGCCACGTTGCGCTCCCACGCACCCTGGAGATAGCGCATCACGGCATCCAACTCGTCATCGTCGCCAATAAGCAGCACCACCTCTTTACGAGCTTGCTCGATCATCTGCCGCGCATAGGCAAAGAGGTTCCTTCGTCCGGTCAGGGTCCATGTGTCTCCCGAAGGAGGCGCATTCTCGGCAACGCCCTGAAGCCCCTGATCAAGAGCCTCTATCGCTTCCTGGACATCCCGCTGCATCCGCTCCAGGAGTTGTGTGGATGGGACGGCGGTATAGCGCGTCTGGTCTGCGAAGGATTGGGTGAGAACCGCGCCACGAGCGATGAGCTTTTGCAGGACTTCGTAGATGGTCGAGCGTGGAATGCCGGATTCCTTGGCAATCTGGTAGCCGGTCGTTGACCCGAGCGGCAACAAGGCGAGATACGCCTTTGCCTCGTACTCGCTGAAGCCAAGCTCCATCAATTTCTCGACGAGAGACAGCATCTCCCCCACCCCTTTCGTCGCTATGTTACTCCTTCCGTAGCTAGTTATCTACCGACTATACATGATTTCTCTATCGTGTCAATAACCACGGGCGAGTGCCAGTTCTCCCCGTGCATACCACCCGAGCCGCCGGGGCATGGTGTCGGGTGGGCTGCCGGGGCCAAACGCGCCGTCAAGTACCGATTCCGCGAGGCTGAGTTCGCCTGGCAGGATATACTCAATTTGCGGCCGCGAAGGGAAAGCAGCTGGAGTGGGCCCTCCCACACTCGAGCGGCCTCCCGCCCCCGGAGTTTGCAGGGGCCGGGTGTGCATTGTAGACTACCCGGGCCGGCCGCCCCCGTCGACGCGGCGAGAGACCGGCGATGACTCTCGTACAGCTTCCGGCCGCCCAGTAGCCGCGAGTGTGGAGGAACAGGTTGACATCGAGCGGTACTGTCGGTGAGATCACAGTTGCGGTCATCGGCGACGCCGTGGCCGACTTGATGGCCGTCGGCGTAACCGAGCTCCCAGCCTGGGGCGAGGACCGCCGCGTGGAGACCATCGAGTTGCTCTTGGGCGGCTCGGGTCTCCACACCAGCGTGAATCTGGCGACTCTCGGGCTCCCAACCGTCTTCCACGCCGGGATCGGCGCCGACCGTTTCGGACGCTTTCTCCTGGAGGGGCTCACGTCAACGCCCGTCAATACCCAGGGCATGCGAGTCCTGCCCGAGGCGCCCACCGCCGTCACCATCGTGCTCTCCGGTTCCACCGACCGGGCTTTCGTGAGCCTCTACGGCGCGACCGCCGCGTTTCGCCGCGCGGACTTGGACGAGGCCGCTCTGCGGCGCGCCGGCCACATCCATGTCAGCGGCTTCTGGCAGAGTGACGCCCTGCGCCCCGAGCTGGCGTCGCTGCTGCACGAGCTGCGACGCGGCGGGGCGACC
>DOUV01000329.1 GCA_003520455.1 Chloroflexota bacterium
GCCGCCGGGCGGCGCTCGCTCCACCTGCGACCGCGACGGAGGGGCAGTGCGTATCGCGGGCGGAGGCCGCCCGCCCCTCCAACGGCAATTCGCCAACAAACGTCAGCCGCTCCTTCCCTCATGCGCAAAACGATCCGGCCCGTATCGGCGACCGTCGTGAGCCATCCACCCGACGGCGCGCTCTCAGCTTCCGCTCGATCCAGGCGATCGTTTTTCCTCCCTTCGATCGTTTCCCTATTTCTGTGCCTGTGATGCAATGCTGTGACCGGACACGCATCGGATAGCGGCTGGATTCCCTTTCAAACAAAAGGACCGCTCGGAGAGCGGCCCTGCATGTATAGGCTGGTCCGCGAATCTCAGCTCCCCCGCCCGAGTTGAACGGGAAGCCTCACCTGGAAGCACGTCGCGCCCGGCCTGGAAGTCACCTGGATCTGGCCGTGATGTTTGTCAACGACGATGTTGTAAGCAATGTGAAGGCCTAAGCCCGTGCCGATGCCTGGGGCCTTGGTCGTAAAAAACGGGTCGAAAATACGGGTTTGAATCTCATCAGGAATGCCCGGTCCATTGTCGGCGATTTCGACAACCACGTGGCCGTCTTTGGGGTACGTGCGGATCAGAAGCTCACCCGCGCCCTGCATCGCATCAATCGCGTTGTCGATGATGTTTGTCCACACCTGATTCAGTTCGCTCGCGTAGGCTTCGATGCGTGGCAACCCCTCGGCGTAGTCGCGCATCACGTTGATCCCCTGTTTGAGTTTGTGGCGCAAGATCACCAGAGTGTTCTCGAGGCCCTCGTGGACATCGACTTCCTGGATCGGCGCCTGGTCGAGATAGGAGTACGTTTTGACCGCTTTGACGATCTCTGAGATTCGTTCCGCGCTCTTCCGTAGCTCGTCGAGGAGCATGGCCGCCGAGGCGCCACTCCCTACCCATGGCACGACGACGGAGAGCTGCTCGCTCGAAAACGCCCTGGTTGATTGCTCCAGCGCGTCCTCGTCCCAGCCGAGCTCGACGAGCGTCGGTGCCAGTTCCCAGGCCCGATCGATCCCGCGCGCTTCCAGCCAATCTTGCACGTCACTCTCCCGGTCACAGCGGGCGAGGGGGTCGAGGGTGGTCGGCGCGGTCGCCCGCTTCACTATCTCCTCGCGCAGCTCGCCAACCGTCTCCGTCTGGCGCTGGTCGAACGCCAACGCGGCCAGCTCGAGGGTCAAGCGCTGCCATTCGGCCAGCGTATCGCGCAGTTGCGCGGCGCTGCGGCGCAGGGCAGCGGCCGGGTTGTTGAGCTCGTGCGCCAGGCCCGCCGCGATGGTGCCGAGGGCGGCCATCTTCTCGTGCTGCATCAGCAACGACTCGGTCTCGCGCAACCGCGACATCACCGTATTCAAGATGGCCATCACCGCTGTGGGACTGGAGGTCAGCAAGTCCTGAAACATTGCCTGGCTGATCTTCAGCATGTGGCTATCTTGCAGGACGCGCACCGACGCAGTTCGGGGGACCTTGCTGAGGAGTGACATCTCCCCGATGACTTCGCCCGGCCCACGCACGGCGACCACGACCTCTTGCTGCCCTGAACGTTTGGTGACCTCGTACTCGCCATCCAGCACCACGTAGAGGGCATCGCCCGCGGTGCCCTCTTCCATCAGCAACTGCCCGGCCGGAACGAAAACCGGTTCGGCCATCTGATAGAGCCGATCCAGGTCCTCCTCTGACAGGCCGCTAAACAGCGGCAACCGGCGCAGAAATTCTTTGCTCACGGTGGTTCCCTACACCAGAGTCTGGTCGATATAGCACCACATCCAATCCTCGCCCGGCTCGAACGATTGGATGATGGGATGCTGGGTCGCGTGGAAATGCCTGGTCGCATGCTTATTCTTCGAGTTGTCGCAGCAGCCCACGTGTCCGCAGATCAGGCAGAGACGCAAATGGACCCAGCTATCCCCCATCGCCAGGCACTCCTCGCAGCCATCTGCGCTCGGCGTCACGTCTTGGATGAGGTCGAGGTGCGAGCACTCCGTATTCATCGAGCCCTCCAACGTATCTGAAAACCAACGCTGATTCACCGGCCAGGTTCGAGCCCGCCTCGACGGCTCAACGACCGGGAGCCGTCAGTTGCCCCCGGATTATAGACCCGCGAGGTACTGGTGCATAAACGCCACGGCGATGGACCCTTCACCCACGGCTGAAGCCACCCGCTTGATCGACTGGTGACGGACATCGCCCGCCACGAAGATGCCCGGGACATTGGTCTCGAGCAAGAATGGGTCGCGATCGAGCATCCATCCCTTGGGGCGCCGCCCATCGCGCATGAGATCGGGGCCCGAGAGGATAAATCCGTATTTGTCGCGCTCGATCACACTGGCCACCCACTCGGTCCGCGGCACCGCCCCAATGAAGATGAAGAGCGCCGTCGCAGGAACAGTTTTCACCTCGCCGGTCTGGGAGATGGCAATGGTGATCTCCTCGAGGTTCCCCTCACCTTTGACTTCGGTAACGTTGGAGTACGGTTGCACCGTGATGTTCGGGGTGACTGTGATCTGATCGATCAGGTACTGCGACATCGTAGCACTCAGAGAGTCGCCGCGGACCAGGACGGTCACGGTCCGGGCATGTTTGGAGAGGTACACGGCTGCCTGGCCGGCCGAGTTGCCGCCACCGACGATGTAAACGTCCTTGTCGCGGACAGAGTACGCTTCGGTAATCGCGGCGCCGTAGTACACCCCGGCACCGGTGAGCGCCTCGATGCCCGGAATGTCGAGTTTGCGGTACTGGACGCCCGACGCAATCAGCATGACATGGCAGCTCAATTCAGTCCCGTCTGACAGGGTGAGAATCCGGTAGGAATCCTTGATTCGGAGGGCGGTGGCCTCCTGCGGGGTGAGAATCTCGGCCCCCAGCCGGGTGGCTTGAACCACAGCGCGCCGGGCCAGATCCCCTCCGCTCAGGCCGCTCGGGAAGCCCAGGTAGTTCTCGATGCGCGAGCTCATCCCCGCCTGCCCCCCCGGGGCCTCGCGTTCGATGAGCAATGTTCGCAGCCCCTCGGACGCTCCATAGACCGCCGCCGCCAGGCCGGCAGGCCCACCGCCGACAATGATGAGATCGTAGAATGGCAGCCCGGCCTTCACCCGCAGCCCGACTTTCTCGGCGAGCTCAGCATTCGTCGGCTGTACGAGGTGCGAGCCATCGGGGAAGAGCGTCAGAGGCAACCTGGCCGGGTCGGCCCCGGCCGACTCTACCAGGCGGCGCGCCTCCTCGTCGGTCTCAATGTCCAACCACTGATACGGAACCTGGTTCCGCGCTAAAAAGTCTTTCACCTGGTGGGTAAGCGGTGACCACCGGTGGCCGATGACCCGAACACCTTCGAATGGCGGGCGGAATGATGCCCGCCAGTCATCCAGCAGATCCGTCAGCACGGGGTAGAGGTTCTCCTCAGGGGGGTCCCAGGGCTTCATCAAGTAGTAATCGAGCTTGATGTCGTTGATGGCGCGGATGGCAGCCTCTGTGTCCGCATAGGCCGTCAGCAGGGCCCGCCTGGCCTCGGGGAAGGATTTGACGGCCTCCCCGAGAAACTCGACCCCCGTCATTCGCGGCATCCGCTGATCCACCAGAAAGAGAGCGACAGACTCGTTACGCAGTTTCAACTGCCGGAGCGTCTCGAGCGCCGTCGTGCCCGAGTCCGCGGCAAGCACGCGGTACTGGTTGCCGTACTGGCGACGCAAGTCGCGCGCAATCGCGCTGAGCACGGTGGGTTCATCGTCAACGGTGAGAATCACTGGTTTGGCCATTCGCCTGCCCTCGCAAAACTTCTCGCCTCTCCCCGGTTGCCAACCGGCGAGAGAATATTGGATAGGCTTCTCGCCCGACGTTTGTTTCACCAGCATGGTATCTGGCTGGTGGCTCGCCTGCGGCTCCGGCCGTCACAATCGCTCGGCCAACTCCGGCCGGAGCCTTCCCGTTTCGCGTTTCACAGCCCGCCCGGTTTCACAATCAACCCGTCATAGGGTCTCCTTCGGCACGTTCAGGCGTTGCCCTCTCGGACCGCCCGGACTTGCGGCAGGTTGAGAAATGCGGCGCGAAGTTCGAGGGTGCCGGCGTGATCGGCAATGTACTCAACAACCTCGCGTGCCTGGCGGCGCAAGGTCTCCGCTTCCGCAAGGTTGCCCCGCCGGATCTCGAGCTCGCTCAGGGCGAACAAGATCGGCCACGAGGTGCGCCGCGAGCCAAGCGCCCCCGCCTCGGCGTGGGCGCGCTGGCGAATGACGCGGTAGGCGAGCACCGGCTCACTCTTGCCCTTGACGTCGATTCCCCCGAGCGACTCGACCTCAAACAGCAATACCACCGATTTGTACGTGTTGCCCACAATCCGCACGGTCCCCGGTGTGGCCGTCTGCTCCATCCGCGCCGCGACGTTGACCGCATCCCCCATCGCCCTGTATTCCGGCCACAGGCCGGACCCAACTTCGCCCACCACAACCAGCCCGATGGTAATCCCGACCCGCACGTTGAAATCAGGCCCCCGTTGGCTCGAGTTTCTCGGCCCTGGCGGTCGAGCCTTTGACGTCGCAGAAGAGCACGGTCACCACGCGCCGCTCGCCTTCCATGTTCCGCCTGGCGCGGAACGCTTGGGACATGTATTCCTGCAGGCGGGTGGCGGCCGCCCTGGTTGCCGCGCTGCCGGGGTCGGCTGGAGGGCTCGTGAGAGCGAGAGACGGCGGTGCCTCGGCCACAGAGTGACCGCAGTTGTGGCAGAACCTGGCATCGGGCCCGAGCGGGGTGGCACAAAACGAGCAGGCGGCGAGGAGGGAGGCGCCACAGTTCGTGCAAAACTTGGCGCCGGTAGGGTTCGTCGTCTGGGACCGAGGACAGTCCATCCTGCAGGCCTCCTCCAGGAGACGGCAGCGATGTTGCGTTGGGACATCATAATACTTCACTTCGGGCTGCAAATTCAACCCAGGAGCAAGCACCCAGGTCAAACGGAGAGAACGGACGGCGTCTATCCCACATCCTCGCGCCAACCCTAAGCTGCCAGATCAATACTGGCACTGGAACGTTGTTTTTGACGTCGAACCGGGCGAAGCAGTGGTCAATGAGGGGCGACGGCAGCGGGGCCGGAGTGCTTCTCAGGGGACGGAAGATGCCACAGAAACCGGCCTGGCACCTCCGTCCACGAACCGCGCCCTGGCGGCTCTCGAGCCCCGGTCAGGGCGTCAGCCTTCCAAACTCTCGGAAGACTTCGGAAGTCTCCGCGCACGCGTCAGCGACGATGCCTTGACCGGTGCTTGAGCGCGCCGGTCAAGGCGTCAGACTTCCGAAGTCTGGTACGGAGCCGATACCCGCCTGGATCGCTACCGTCGGAGCGCGCTTCGGGCAAGCACGATCCCTACCAGACT
>DOUV01001005.1 GCA_003520455.1 Chloroflexota bacterium
CGAGGGGCGCCGCCAGGCGTGGCCTGCTCGCCTGGGCGAGCCCGGCCGGTGCTTGCCCGTAGGGGACCCCGGGGCGTCTGGACAGGGTGCAGGTTGAGGCGCGGCCCCTCCATCGCTGAGCGGTGACGACCCATTGCTGCTCATTGATTTCCCATTGTTCAGCCTGTAACCTGCCACCCTATCGGATAAGGACGCCGTCGAGCCCGAGCGCGCCGTCGGTCACGTGAAGGTCAAAGATGTGCGGGCCGGGCCCGAGGTTGCCGGCGATCAAAACTTTAAGGGGCATCGTTCCGGGCGGTACGTCGCCGGGGATAGTAATCGTGCTGGGCGGCGCGTAGTCCAGGCGCGTCTCGATGGTCGCCGCGCTGTCGGGGCGCACGATGAGCGCCAGCGCGCTGCCCTCGAAGCGAAAGCCGAGGCTGGCACCCGTCTGCCCCTTGCGGTACCCTCCCAGAACGGCGTCGGGGGCGTGATGGTCTGTCCAACCCGGGCTGTATGCGATCGTCCAGTGGTTCTCCTGATGGTAGCCGCGGTACATCGTTGGCTCGCGAAGAGCGGCCTGGATGTAGGTCGAGAGGGCCTCAAAAGCGGGGGTCGGGGTAAAATCGGGCTCGACCAGGCGGAAGTAGTATTGCGGCTTGCCAGCCTCGCGGGCGTCGGCCTGTTTGAAGAACCAGTAGGTTACGACCCCCATCCAGGGCCACTCATGCTGGATCCGCTCGAAGGCCTCGACGGCGTAGCGGGCACGGGCTTCCTCCGGCGTGCGGCCGAAGGGGGCGTCGACACCAGCGGGGGCCGAGTTCCACCCGACCTCGCTCGCCCAGATAGCCTTGTTCGCATCACCGTTGCGAATCATGATATCGCGGACGTACACCGGGCGCGAGAAATTCAGGACCCGCGGGCGCATCCGGCGGTCGCTCGCCCCGCTCCAGAGCCCGTAGTCCTGGATCGCGAGGATATCGAAGTACGCTTTCGCGCCGGCATCGTACATCCGTTGGAGGAAGAGAAAGTCGTTGAAATCGCGCCCGGTCAGCTCGATGGTGGGAGCCAGCGGCGCGGTGAGAATCAGGGCCTCAGGATTGGCGGTCTTGGCGCAGGTGTACCCGACCTTCAAGAGGGCGGTGTACTGCTCGGGGTTGATGTCGTAGACGCCCCACTCGGGATAGATGTTGGGCTCGTTCCAGATCTGGAAATAGCGCAGGCGCCCGCGGTAGCGGCCCACCACATTTTTGACATAATCACAGTAATCGGCCAAATTGTCAGGTGGCGCGAACGCACCGGCCGCGGTCCCACGCGCCCGGCTCCAGTGCGGTGGGGTGCTCAACCGGGCGATGATCTGAAGTTGATTGGCCTCCGCCAGGGCGACGATGCGGTCGTATTTGGTCCACGCATTCTTGATCTCGTTGTCGCGGAGGTCCACATACCAGCCTTTGTGATGGATTTCCAGATCCTCCCACGGAAATTCCTGGCGAATCCACTGGAAGCCGGCCGCGTGGATCATCTCCAGCGAGTGTTCGACCTTATCGGGTTCGACCTCAGTTTGCAAGAAAGTATTGACACCGAACGGCCCGAGGCCGGTATCGTGAACCGGAACGTCCAGGGCCGTGGCCGGGTAAGGGCGCAGGCGGCTGCTGATGAGGTGCACCGCCCCGCGCAATTGGGGAGTCAGCGCCTCCTCGCCCGTCTCGGCCTGCAGCCAGGGACGGGCGCGCGGCGCGAGCAGCAGCCCGGCGGCCGCCAGCAGGATAAGCGCCGTGACGGACAGCGTAATTGTGACAGGAGAACGAACCAGGCGCTTGAGCATAATTCGTGGGCCCACGAATGTGGGACGCTGAAGCATAGCCCGAGGGGCGTGAGTCGCCAAATCAAATCGTGCCGACAACGTTTTCGCCAGCGGCGGTTCGAGGGAGAAAGTCGCCGGAGATGGATAGAGCCAGCGCGCTTGTGAACCAGGATTGACGCGTCCGGAGCGGTCCGGCGCTTTCCAGGGGGCCCGGTGCTCACTGTGACCGCCTGTCGACGCGAAAGACAAGCCGGGGGATGCTCCGCGCTCCGATTCCGGCTCCCATCCTCGCATCTATGAGTGCTTCTGAGTTGCGGAGAGGGTCTCAAGCGCACGGGCCGGATTTGAGAGTATTCCATGCTCGCAGGCGAGCAACGGCCGGGACGAAAGGCGAGCGACGCCTGCGCCGACGCGCTGTTTCGGGCACTTGCCGACTCCAGGGGGTTGTGATACACTCCACAATCGGTCCCACCGATTGCTCGAAGTGATCCTCTCCGAGGAAGAGTCCCTGCTGAGTCCTGCGGTTGGTCGTCAGCTTCGACCTTTGCGGGCGGCTCTCTCCGCATGTTATAATTATCCGACTGGAGTGCTGGAGGATTTCTCGCGATGAGCCCATATGCTGTGATAGGCGCCTTTCTCCTTGTTGGCCTGGCGCTGCCGGCGGTTACGTTGCTGGGTGCGGTCCTTGTCAGTCCCAAAAAGCCCAACCCGATCAAGAGTGACATTTACGAGTGCGGTCTGGAGACGATTGGGGAGACCTGGGTCCAGTTCAAGGTCCAGTACTACATCTACGCGCTGGTCTTCGTGATCTTCGATATCGAGACCGTCTTCCTCTATCCCTGGGCGGTGGCATACAACCAATTGGGGCTTTTCGCCCTGCTGGAGATGTTGGTCTTCCTGGGAATCTTGCTGACCGGATTGTTCTACGCGTGGCGAAAAGGCGCACTGAACTGGTTTTAGCGTGCAGTGACAGGCCGCAATCGGGTGAACGTTGACCGGTCTGCTGGTCTGGGACTCCACAAGGGGGAGTGATGGCATTTCTCGATCGCCTCTTTATTGAGATTGGACACGCGTGGACAACCTTCCTGCTCCGCTTCCTCCCGGAGGGTGTTGTCAGCCTGATCGGTATTCTCCTCTCAGCGATTCTGATCTCCACCTTTGCGGCGCTGACATTCCTGGTGATGACTTTCCTCGAACGTAAGGTGGTCGCTCGGATTCAGGACCGCATCGGACCGAACCGCGCCGGGCCGTTCGGTGTCTTGCAGCCGTTCGCCGATATGCTCAAGATGTTCACCAAGGAGCTGACGACACCGGCCGGCGCTCACAAGATCGTCTTTAACCTTGCTCCGATTATCGCCGCGGCCCCAGGACTGATGATTTTCGCGGTCATTCCCTTCGGCAAGGGGATGGTCGCTGCGGATCTCGACGTCGGGGTGATCTACTTCATCGCGATCGGTTCCATCGCCGAGATCGGAATTTTGATGGGGGGCTGGGCCAGCCGCAACAAGTTCGCGCTCCTGGGCGCGATGCGCGCGGTGGCTCAGATGATCTCATACGAGATCCCGATGGTGCTCGCGTTCATGGGCATCCTGATGATGGCCGGCACGCTCAAGCTCTCGGCGCTGGTCGAGGCGCAAGTGTTGCCCTTCCTGGTGCTTCAGCCGGTGGCCTTCCTCATCTGGCTGGTGAGCGCGGCCGCGGAGCTAAACCGCTCCCCGTTCGACATCATGGAGGCAGAGTCCGAGATTGTTGCCGGCTATCATACCGAGTACAGTGGTATGAAGTTCGGTCTCTTCCAGATGGCCGAGTTCGTGGCAGCCTACGCCTCGGCCGCGATTGCCACCACCGTTTTCTTCGGAGGCTGGCGCGGGATTGACCTCCCAGGGGTTGACATCATTCCGGGCTGGCTGATCTTCTGGCTCAAGAGTTACATCATCGTCTTTGCCCTCTTCTGGTTCCGCGGCACCTTCCCACGGTTGCGGATTGACCAGTTGCAAGCCTTCTGCTGGAAATTCCTGGTGCCGGCCGCGCTTCTGAACGTGTTGGTCACGGGCGTTGTTGTCTACTTCTTCCCGATCATGCGGGTGGGGGTTCAGGTGCCCGCGGGAGCGGGCTGGGTGGTGACGACAGTGGCCTACCTGATTGGCAACGCCATAACCATCGTTCTGCTCCTGATTTTCTACCGTCGTCCGACCCGCCGCGCGGCGGCCCAGTTCCAGGCGGTCGAGCCGACGCCGGCGGTTATTCGCGAGGTGCGTCCCGCATGACTGGCGAGCAGATCATCTTCGGGTTGATTGCCCTGGTCACCCTGGCCTTTGCGGCCGGGATGGTCACGGTCAACAGTGTCTTTCACGCCGCGCTTCTCATGATTGGGGCCTTTGGTGGGGTGGCGGCACTCTTCGTGACCCTCAATGCCGGCTTCCTGGGGGTGGTGCAGGTGCTGATCTACGTGGGAGCCATCGCGGTGTTGGTCCTCTTTGCAGTCATGTTGACGCCGCGAGTGATGGCGCAGCAGGACACCCGGCCGCGCTACACGCCGCAGTGGCCATTGGCCGCGATCATCGCGGTTCTGCTGACGGGTGTCCTGGTCATCATTGGTATTACCGTCAACTGGCCGGTCCAGGCCCAGTTTGCCCCGGCGACGGCCGACTACGCCGTCGAGCTGGGCAAGGCGTTTATGGGGCCATACATTTTGCCGTTCGAGGTGGCTTCGGTGGTGCTGCTGGTCGCTCTGGTAGGTGCCATCGTGATCGCCCGCGAAGAGTAGTGTCCGTCGCCCGGCGCGAGAGGCCGCGTGTCGAGACGCCGTGGTGAGGTGTCTTTCCACCAGGAGACAGGCTCGCCGAACCGTTTCCACATGATGGGCTGCGCCGGGCGCGATTGTGCCCGAGCGAGGTTCAACCCATGGCAACAGTTCCCTTGAGCTGGTATCTCAGCGTCGCCGCCGTGCTCTTTGGCATCGGTCTGTTCGGCGCGCTCGCCCGACGGAATGCCGTCGCGATTCTCATGGGCATCGAGTTGATGATGAATGCCGTCAACATCAATCTCGTGGCATTCTGGCGCTACGTCGAAAGCGTCGGTCTGGCGGGCCAGATGTTCGCGATTATCTCGATCACGATCGCAGCGGCGGAGATCGCCGTCGCCCTGGCGCTGGTCCTGGCGATGTACCGGGCGCGTGACACCGTAAACGTTGAAGAGATCGACCTGTTGAAGTGGTAATGCGATCGAAAGAGATAGGCACACAGGTATCACGTGATACGTGACGCGTGATTCGGCAGGAGAGGGCAATCTCTTCATTCACGTTTCACGTTTCACGTTTCACGTTTCACGAGGCGCGTCCATGTCAGAAGAACTCATTCGTACGTTGCTCCCCCTGATCCCGCTCTTCCCGCTCTTGTCTTTCGCCCTGATCATCCTGGTCCGACCGATCCGGGACAACAAGCCGCTCGCATCGGCTCTCGCCGTTCTGTCGGTGGTGCTCTCCACGGTCGTCGGATGGGCGCTCTTGTTCACAACGTTGGGGGCCAACCTGGGCGAGCACCCGATCATCCTCGATATTCCCTGGATCCCTACCGGCACCGCCGTCTTCAATGTAGGCTTCATCCTGGACCCGCTTGCCGGGGCGATGCTCTTCATGGTGCCCTTCGTGGCGACGATGATCTTCATCTACAGTATCGGGTACCATAACCTCGGGAAGCCCAACGTCGAGCCGCGCTACTCGCGCTTCTTTGCCTACATCTCGCTCTTTGCGGCCGGCATGCTGGCTCTAGTGATCGCCAACAGCCTCCTGCTGTTCTTCATCGCCTGGGAGATCATGGGCCTCTGCTCCTACCTGCTGATCGGCTTCTGGTTCTACAAGCCTTCGGCGATGGACGCAGCGAAGAAGGCCTTCCTCACCACGCGGATCGGCGATACGCTCTTATTCAGCGGTCTGATGCTGCTCTACGCCGCCACCGGCACACTGAGCCTGAACGAGATTCTGACGACCGGATCGATCGAACAGCTGAAGGGGCTCGTCCTCAACCTCGGTCCATTTGGGCAACTGCCGCTCCTGACGACCATCGCGCTGCTGATCTTGGCCGGCGCGATCGGCAAATCGGCCCAGTTCCCCCTGCACGTCTGGTTGCCGGACGCGATGGAGGGCCCGACCCCGGTCAGCGCCATGATTCACGCGGCGACGATGGTGGCCGCCGGTGTCTTCCTCGTGGCGCGGATGCTGCCCCTCTTCGAGCCGCTGGAGGGCTCGCCCCAGCTGGCGGCGGTCGCGCTGATCGGGGCCTTCACCGCCATCTTCGCGGCCACCATCGCAGTGGCGCAGAACGACATCAAGCGTGTGCTGGCCTATTCGACGATCTCCCAGCTTGGCTACATGATCGCTGCGCTTGGGGTCGGTGGTCTGATCGCCGGAGTCTTCCACATGCTGACCCACGCCTTCTTCAAGGCG
>DOUV01000330.1 GCA_003520455.1 Chloroflexota bacterium
CCCTCCCCCAGCCCCTCCCCGAAGCGGGGAGGGGAGTCAGACGCGTGCCCGCCAGCCGCGCGGCACTCCGTCTCCCCCTTCCCTGCGAGGGAAGGGGGCTGGGGGGTTAGGTTCTGCCGGCGACGCCAGCTGCCTGACAACTCGTGCGTACACCCGATCGAGGGCCCTGCCCACGCACGCGATGTCGGTAGGCAGGCGAAATTGTTCAAGCCACGCTCCTGCAAATACAGGCCTCACGGGGGTGGCAGGGAGGGACGCGATCACGGAACCGCGTGGCCGGGCTGGCGCCTTTGGGCGTCCAGATAGGCCTTCCTTGCCAGCTGCATTCCCCTCTTATAAGGAGGCAGGACATGATCAGTCGACAACCGTTTGGCCGCACCGGCCACCTGAGTGCACGCGCCCTCTTGGGCGCCGCCGCTTTTGGGCGAGTCACCCAGAGCGAAGCTGATGCCGCACTCGAACGAGCGCTCGGCTACGGCGTCAACCATGTCGACACGGCTGCCAGTTACGGCGAGTCCGAACAGCGCCTGGGGTCCTGGATCCGCCGCCATGGCCGGCCTTTCTTTCTGGCAACGAAAACGGGGGAGCGCATCGCCCAACGGGCGCGCGAGGAGTTGCACCGCTCCCTGGAACGTCTCGGCGTCCACCAGGTGGATTTGTTGCAGCTCCATAACCTGGTTGACCCGCGGGAGTGGGAGACGGCCCTTGGCCCGGGGGGCGCCTTAGAAGCGGCGATCGCTGCCCGCGAAGAAGGTTTGGTGCGTTTCATCGGCGTGACCGGGCATGGCTGGACAGTGGCGCGGATGCACGCCCGGGCGCTGGAACGGTTTGACTTCGACTCCGTGCTGCTGCCATGGAGCTATGTGCTGGCGCAGAATGCTCAGTATCGGGCCGACTTTCAGGCCTTGGTGCAAGTCTGCCACGCTCGTCAAGTCGCGGTGCAGACCATCAAGGCCATCGTCCGGGCGCCGTGGGACGACCGGCCCCCGACGCGCGTGACCTGGTACGAGCCGCTCGAAGAGCAAGCGGACATCGATCTGGCGATCCACTGGGTGCTGGGCCACCCCGGGCTGTTCGTGAATACCGTCGGCGATATCCATGTCTTACCCAAGGTGTTGGAGGCGGCCAGCCGGTTCGAGGCCGCACCGGCCGACAGTGAGATGCAGGCGCAGGTGGCCCGGCTCGGGATGCGTGCGCTCTTTCCGTGAGACCGAAGCACAGTGCAATGACCTTCCACCGGCCACGCAGATGAACAATGGTATCGGGAGAGCCGCGGTTCTATCGAGCTCGGCCAATAACCCGGGCTTCAACTCGTATTCCGGTTGTTTGCACAGCACGATAAATCATATAAAATCGAGCGAATTTCGCACGAAATCAGGGCTGAGCCCCTGATCGATGAGGTTCCAGACTATCTGTGCGCCCTCGACCCAGCGTTCCCTCACGAAAGGAGGTAGCCTGGCGGTAGATTCATTTCTCTTCGGGAGTATACGGGCAACAGTGTCAAGTTCACCATCTAACCCATGAGGAGAGAACAGGATCAGATGAACACAAGAATGCGTTCGCTTTCGCTCGTCGTCATTCTTGTAGGGCTGCTTGCCCTCGCGGTTTTCCCGTCCGCTGCAGGCGCCAGCCATTCGTGGGGGAATTACCACTGGGCTCGCACCAGCAATCCCTTCACGCTCAAACTCGGTGATAATCTGTCCAGCGGCTGGGACTCGTATCTCGCCACCACTTCCAGTGACTGGAGCCAATCCAAGGTGCTCGATACGACTATTGTCGCCGGCGGCACCCGTGCCAAGAACTGCCGGCCGACGAAGGGGCACGTGGAGGTCTGCAACAGCACCTACGGCAACAATGGCTGGCTCGGCGTGGCGCAGATCTGGGCCAGCGGCAGCCACATTACGCAGGGTACCGTCAAGGTCAATGATACCTACTTCAAGACCCGAACGTACAACACCCCGGCGTGGAAGAACCTCGTGATGTGCCAGGAGGTCGGCCACACGTTCGGGCTCGCTCATCAGGACGAGAACTTCAATAACCCTCCCCTCGGGACGTGCATGGATTACTCGAGTGACCCGACCCTGAACCAGCATCCGAACGCGCATGACTACGAGGAGTTGGAGATAATCTACGCGCACCTCGACAGTACGACCACGGTCGGCAGCCTGCCAGCGGCGATGGCGAATGGTGACTTCAGCACTCCGGCCGAGTGGGGCAGGGCGATCAGAACCTCGCCCAAGGGGCGCGCGCTGGTTTACGAGCGCGACTTCGGCGGCGGGCATAAGCTGTTCACGTTTGTGTTCTGGGCGGAGTAGAGCGGCGGATGGCGGGTCGGCATCTGCTGTGAGCTTCACACGAGTATCAATGTGAGCCGATAATGAGCGCAGAGGTGAAGCAACCAAAGCGTTGCCCTTCATGCGTTGGCGGGTTGAGTACTCGGGGTGGACTACGGAACGAGACCTGACAGGTTCTCAGGATCTGTCGGGTCTCGTTCTTTCTATGACCGGCGGTACGCCCAAAGCGCGGCGGTCTTCGGGGGCGGCCAGCGCACGCCGATCGCAGTTTTGACACAACTGCGGGAGCAGCAGCCGCGGCGGATCGGTCACCGGGGTCGCAGTGAGGAAGGCCAGGACGGCCGGCTTCGCGGTCGCCGGTTGCGGTCAGTCGGCCGGCCCAGGCTGCGGAGCGGCAGTCCGCTCCGGCGCCTTCGGGATTTTGTCGTTGGGCACGTACTCCGTCGGTAGCGGCGCCACGGCCGGTGGCCGCTTCCGGCCAAGCAGGCCGAGGGCCTCCAGGCTGAGGGCGCGCTTCAAGAGTTGGATGGCCAGGGCGGGATCGACGCCTTTCGGACAGGCGTCCGTGCACGCTCCGGCGAGATGGCACTGAAACGGTCCGTGCAGGGCGTCGAGCGCCGCCAGCCGTGGGGCCAGCCCGGCGTCGCGGCAGTCGGTCGTATACCGGAAGGCTTGCGCCAACGGCTGCGGTCCCAGGAAGGCTGAGTCGGTGGCCAGCGTCGGGCAGGCTGCCATGCACAGGCCGCACTTGATGCAGATCGAGAATTGACCGTAGGCCTCGCGCTCCTCCGGCGTCTGCAAGTACTCGCTCCCAAATGGTGCGCCGCCGTTTGCAGGGATCAGATGCGGGTGAATGGAAGCGTGCTTCTCGAACAACGGCATCAGATCCGGCACGAGGTCTTTGACGGTGGGATAGTTGGGCAGCGGCGCGACCTCGACGATATCCGCCTCGAGGTGCAGCACCTGGGTCTGGCAGGCCAGTCTGGGCCGGCCGTTGATGTACATGCCGCAGGATCCGCAGATGCCCATCCGGCACGACGAACGCCAGGCGAGGGTGGGGTCCTGCTCGCTCTTGATGAGGTGCAGCGCCTCCAGCACCGTCATGCCTTCAAAGACAGCCACCTCGCGCGTTTCCCGGCGCGGCCCGGCGTCCTTCTCCGGATCGTAGCGATGCAGGCGGAACGTGATCTTGCGCGCGGGGGCGGAAGCATTCTTTTCCATATCAAACCTCATCCATTGACGAACGTCCACCACGTGACGTAGCTGCCGTACACGAAGAAGACGAAGCCGATCAGCAGGATTGCCACGCTCACGGCCCGGTCCCGCCCGCGCGTGATGGGCAACTCCAGCACGACGCCGCGCAGGCCGTACAGCCCGTGGTAGAGCGCGGCGGCCAGGAACAGGATGTAAACCGTGAACTGCCCGACGTCGCGCCCGCGGGCCAGCATCGCCTCGAAGCTGCGTGTGGCTTCAACGCTCTGCCCGGTGAACACCGGGCTGTAGTGCATAATCGCGAAGTGCGCTCCCAGCAACACCAGGATGAGCACGGTGGAGCCCAGGCTCAACAGCCACAAACGACTCTCGCGCATGGTGACCTCCATCTCACGAGAAGAAGAAACTGAACCCGCCGAACGCCAGCACCAGTGCGGCCAGGGCCATCAGTGCGAAGGTGAGCGGGCGGTGCCGTTTGACCGACGAGGCGTACGGGTAGACCGGCTGCGCCGGCCGGCCGAGGAAGAAGCCCAACTCGGTCAGCAGCAGCCGGATCCCGTTGAGGCCGTGGAACACAAATGCGGCGAACAGGAGGTACTCGAGCGCCTTGAAGACCGGTGTCTCGAAGAGTGCCATCAGCGCTCCCCAGGCGGGCGCGCCCGCCACACGCTGGCCAGTCTCAATGATGTGCAGCAGCAAGTAGACGATCAGCCCGATTCCCGTCAGCCGGTGCAATACGTAGAGATACCGCTCGATCGAATACCGGCCGGCGTACATCCATCCCTTGACTCCCA
Source organism: Chloroflexota bacterium (assembly GCA_003520455.1). Next base: position 4,301 of record DOUV01000330.1, read on the forward strand.
GTTGGTTCGGGCGCGGCGCGGGCCGCGCTTTCATCTCAGCGTTCATTCGCGCTCTCCTCAGTACTTCCGCTCGATGGGCTGCCACATCGTGATGGCGACCGGGATGTATTCCAGGCATGGGCCGTGCGGCGTGCTGTAGGCCAGGGTGTGTTTGAGCCACCGCTCATCGTCGCGGGTGGGAAAGTCCCGGCGGGCGTGACCGCCGCGCGACTCTTCACGGGCCAGCGCGCCGGCCGTGGCAACCTCGGCCACATCGAGCATGAAGCCGGTCTCCAGCGCGCGGATCAAGTCGGTGTTGTAGACCCAGCCCTTATCTGCGACGTGGATGCGCTGATAGCACTGCTTGAGCTCGCGGATCCGGTCCAGGCCCGCCCGCATCTCCTGCCCGGTGCGGTAGACACCCATGCGAGCGTCCATTGTCTGGCGCAACTCGGCGCGGATGTGGTAGTGGCTCTCCGTCCCCTGTTGCTTCGCCAGATCGTTGAGGCGTTCTTCCTCGTCCTGGGCCGCCGCCGTGGGAGCATCCGGCAGGGGGGAGCGCCCGGCGTAGCGCCCTGCGTCCTCGCCGGCGACCCGCCCCCAGAGCAGGCACTCCGCGGTGGAGTTAGTACCCAGGCGGTTCGCGCCGTGGAGCGACACGCAGGCCGCTTCGCCCGCCGCCCACACATTTTCGGCGATCGTGCGGCCACGCAGGTCGGTGTGGATGCCGCCCATCGAGTAGTGGGCCACCGGACGGATGGGAATCGGCTTCTCGATAGGGTCGAGCCCGATGTGCTTGATCGCCACCTCGCGGATGAGCGGCAGGCGCTCGTTGATCTTCGCTGCCCCCAGATGCCGCAAATCCAGGTGCACGTAGTCGAGCCCCTCGGGGCCGGGGAAGCCGCGGCCCTCGAGAATCTCAGTCGTCTCGGCGCGGGCGATGATGTCGCGCGGAGCGAGTTCCATGCCCTTGGGCGCGTACCTGTCCATGAAGCGCTCGCCCTGTTTGTTGACCAGGTAGCCGCCCTCGCCGCGACAGGCTTCCGTCATGAGGATGCCGCTCGGGACGAGGCCCGTCGGGTGGAACTGAACGAACTCCATGTCCTTGAGCGGCAAGCCGGCGCGGTAGGCCATTGCCAACCCGTCGCCGGTCACGGTCTCGGAGTAGGTGGTGAAGCCGAAGATCTGGCCGGCGCCGCCCGTGGCGACGATCAGCGCCTTGCCGCGGATGAGCAGCACGCGGCCGTGGACCATGTCCAGGACGGTCAACCCGGCAAACAGGCCGTTCTCGATCAAGATCGAAGTCGCGAAGACCTCGTCGTAGCGCTGCACCTGCTGCGTGTGCTTCAGCAAGGTGTCGTACAGGGTCTGCATCTCCTGGAAGCCAGTTTTGTCCGCGGCGAAGACGGCGCGGGGGTAGCTGTGCCCGCCGAACGGCCGCTGCGCGATCCTCCCGTCGGGCCGGCGCGACCACGGGAGGCCCCAGTGGTCGAGCTCGAGGATCTCCCTGGGCATCTCGTGGACGAAGAACTCGACCGCGTCCTGGTCGGCCAGAAAGTCGGAGCCCTTGACGGTGTCCCAGGCGTGCAACTCGACGCTGTCGCCCTCGTCCGGGCGCAGGACGGCCGCCGTGCCGCCCTCGGCTGCCACCGAGTGGGCGCGCATCAACTGTAGCTTGGAGACGAGAGCAATGTCCAGTTGGCCGCCGCTCACCCTGGTCGCCTCCAGGGCCGCCCGCAGACCCGCGAGTCCTGACCCCAAGATGACCAGGTCGTGTATGACAGTTTCCATACGAGTGTCCTTGCCGGGGCCCTAGGCCACCAACTCCGCGAGCTTGACCCTGGACGCCTGCTCGACGGCAGCGTGCAAGCTGTGGCCGTGGCTGTCCATGGTCACGACGGCGGGAAAGTCCTTGACGCGAATCTTCCAGAATGCCTCCGGCGCGCCGAACTCGTCCTTCTTGAAGACGTCAATCACTTCCTCGACCGAGGCAGCGATGAGCGAACCGGCGCCGCCGATGGCGTGCAGGTAGACGGCGGTGTGCTTCTGGCACGCCTCGAGCGTGCGCGTGCCCATGCCGCCCTTGCCGATGATGAGCTTGACGTTGAAGTGGCCGATGACCAGGTCCTCGTAGACCTCTTCGCGAGCGCTGGTTGTCGGCCCGGCGGAGACGAACTCGTAGCGACCGTCCACCTGCCGGACGACCGGCCCGCAGTGATAGATGGCACCGCCGTTCAGGTCCGCCTTGAGGATCTCGTACAACGCCAGCTCACCGGCGGGCGGCGCGGCCTTGACGAAGCGCTCGACCATGTACTTGTGGGCGGCGTCGCGCGCGGTGAGCATCACACCCGAGACAGAGACCGTGTCACCGACTCTAAGCTGGGCGATGACTTCGTCTGAGGCCGGGAGCGTAATCGGGACCATAGTTTCCACCTCCTGATCCGTGCGTTGGTTTGTGCCGATAGTGTCTGTTGAATCGAGACGAGCAGCTACCTGCTCTCTTCTCCACGTCGAGAACGCCAGGCGCGCACGGTACGGTCAAGTGACCTGATACTCACCATCACGCCACGTGAGTGAGCGCCGACGGTGAGCCCAGCACATGTAGGCCACAGTGACGAAGAAGCTGGCCGGGTGGCGGTGCGGTGTACCAATCTGCGTTGCGAGCAGGGTCGTCTGGCCGCCGAATCCCATCGGGCCGATGCCGAGTTGGTTGGCCTCGCCGGTCAGGCGCTGTTCCAGCGCGGCCACCTCCGGCTCGGGTGAGGCCTCATCCAGCGTGCGGAAGAGCTGTTCCTTGGCCGTGACGTAGGAGACGCCGCGGTCGCCGCCGACCGCGATCCCGAGGATGCCGGGGGCGCAGCCCTTGCCCTGCGCTTTGTAGACCGCGTCGAGCGCCACACGGCGTACGCCCTCCAGGTCGCGGCCCGCCTTGAGCTCGGCGTTGGGTAGCGAGTACTGCGCGCTAACATTCTCGCAGCCGCCCCCCTTGAGCATCAGATCGGCTTTGAGTTCGCGCTCCTCCCACTCCTCAAAGTGGATGGTGGGCACGCCCTCACCGAGGTTATTACCGGTGTTCTTGCCAGTGATGGGATTCACGGCGTTGGGGCGCAGGTACGCGCGGCGGGTGGCCTCCGTCAGGGCGGTCTCGATTTGGGCCCGGAGGGCGCGGGTGGACCAGCCCTCGGGGTAGTGGACGTAGAAGATCGTCGTGCCCGTGTCCTGGCAGATGGGCGTCGAGTTCTTCCGCGCCACAGCCACATTCTCGAGGATGGTGTCGAGCGCGCTGCGCGCGGGTGATCCCTCGGTCTCCTTCTCGCGCGCGACTTGCAGCGCCTGCTCTACATCGCCCGATAGATCGGTGGCAGTGCGACGGATCAGTTCCAGAAATGCTTCCGTGAGGTCCGGTGTGGTCATACCCGACTCCTTTCAGGGCAGTGTGGTACCGAACGGGCGTCCAGAAGAGTGGGGGTGGTCGCCGCGGCGGCTCGCCAAACTGGATCGCCCAGGCTATTCTCGTGAGGATAGGGGAAGGATGGACGAGAGACTAGTGCGAGAAATCATATGTCTTGGGTGACCCTAGGCCTCACTCAGCAGATAACTCATCACTCAGCACGGAGCACTTTGCTTCACCAGCGATTGAGGGCCGCACGATAACGATCACCTCAACAGCGCCCGGCCACGTTCAGCTCTCGCCCCGGATTGACGAAACACGGTGGCTGCTTAAGATGAAAGCGACGCGCTCAGTACCCGGCGGAGATATTTTGACGAAGGGGGAAAATCACGTGTCCCACCGCACTTTCCTCAAACGTATTCTCCAACTCGACCCGGTGCGCGACCACACAGAGATCGTTTACCTTGATGCCTTTCACGAATTTCCGTTCGACACGACCCGCTCGCTCGAGTTCGCCTTGTTCCGTACCTATGCGGTGCCCAGTATCGCCACCCTGCTTGATCAGACCGGCGAGTTTGCTCAGCGGGCCCGCAAGCGCTATGACGACACGGACCTCCTGCTGAGCGAGATCCTGGAGCATGGTTACGATAGCGAACGCGGTCGGGCTGCGCTCCGCCGCATGAACCGCCAGCATGGCCGCTTCCACATCTCGAACGAGGATTTTCTCTATGTCCTGTCCACGTTTGTTTTCGAACCAGTTCGCTGGATTGCACGTTTCGGCTACCGGCCGATGGTGGACCAGGAGCGGCTGGCCTGGTTCTACTTCTGGCGTCAAGTTGGGCGGCGTATGAACATCCACTCGATTCCAGAAGAGTACGCTGCGTTCGAGCGTTACAACGTTGACTACGAACGTGAGCATTTTCGGTACACCCCCGCCAACCGCCGCATCGCAGAAGCGACGCGCGATCTGTTCCTGGGATTCCTCCTGCCGAAACCGTTGTGGCGTCTGGGTGAGCCGGCGATCTATGCGATGCTAGACGAACCGTTGCTGGAAGCATTCCGCTTTCCCCGGCCCTCGACGCTCCTCCGGAGGAGTGTCGAGGGGGCGCTCACGTTACGTGGCCGCCTGATACGTCTGCTGCCCGAGAGGCAACGGCCGCATCTGCGGACGGTCATCAAGCGTCCGACATATCCCGATGGGTACCACATTGAAGAGCTTGGACCACCGATTGAGCGCGGGTCGAAGCAGGGGGACGCCCCAGCAAGGGAAGAGATGCCATAAGGCCGAACGAGGAGAAGCCGCTCTCAGGCTGCGACGTACCTGATCGTTCTGGGCCGCCGGCTCGTAGTGAGCCGCCTGGCCCGGATCGAGCGCTTCCTCGGAGCCAGCTGCGGCGCACCTCGACAGCCGAGCAGTGCTCGACCGGTCTGCTCCTTGATGATGATGCGCCAGCATGCTATACCAGGCGAGCAGATGGCTCTTCGCCCGCAGGTGGAGAGTCCAATCTTCCAAAGAATCTCCATCCGCAGCCAGCACCCCGGTGCTCGAGCCCTCTACCCATCTCTGATCGTTTGCGGCAGCGATGGCCTTTTCGTCGCGGTCGTCATCCCATGCTACATTCGAATTGCGAAATAACGAGAGGCCTTCGTACAAGGCGAAACCTCTGGTGCGGTGTTTCTCGCTGATCGACTCGCCGCACCATCCCTATCCGGTGCGCCCGGTCAGTTGACCGGGTGTGGTAAGAGGTGGCCGTTGTCCCCGGTCTGTGGCCTGTGTCAACGTGTGCTCTCACGACGGGCTGGATTGAGGAGTGGGGGATGTGGCAACAGACAACAGACCGTAACGCTGCCAGGAAAGCCCTTTTCGTCTCTGTGCCCTGGCGTCTTAACCTTAAGAATCGGGTCGATGGTTCTCCCGATGAGTGCTCCTCAGAGTCAACAGAGATGATCGGCCGGGAGGAACTTACTGTCATGAGAGTCACCGTCTGCCAACTGAGTGACGAGCGGGATGGATTTGCGTCCGACTGGGAGGGGCTCGTTGCGCACGTCAAGAGCGAATCCAGTGACCTGGTGCTGTTGCCTGAGATGCCCTTCTCCCGCTGGTTCGCGTTGGGCCGCGATTTTGATCCGGGCGTGTGGCAAGCGGCCGTCGCGGCCCACGATGCCTGGCTGGCGCGCTTGCACCCACTCGCACCAGCGGTCGTACTCGGCTCGCGGCCCGTGAACGCCGGCAGCTATCGACGAAACGAAGGGTTCATCTGGGATCAAGAGCTCGGATACCGCGCCGTCCATTCCAAGTATTACCTACCCAACGAAGAAGGCTATTGGGAGGCCTCCTGGTACGGCCGGGGTGAGGGCGATTTCACGCCGGTTCAGAGTGGCGTGGCGCGGATTGGGTTTGCGATTTGTACCGAACTCTGGTTTCTGGAGCGTGCCCGGGCCTACGGCCAGCAAGGGGTTCAGATCATCGTTACGCCCCGCGCCACGGGCAGCGTGACCGTCGACAAGTGGCTCGTTGGCGGGCGGGCCTGCGCGGTTGTCTCGGGCGCCTTCTCGCTCTCGTCCAACCGTGTCAGTGCTGCGGGTCAGGCGACGGATTTCGGTGGGCAGGGCTGGGTTGTCGATCCGGACGGGGCCGTGCTCGGGCTCACCTCGCGGGCACAGCCCTTCGTGACGGTCGAGATTGACCTCCACGCAGCCGAGTTGGCCAGGCAGACATATCCGCGGTATGTCCGTGACTAGCGCGCCGGTCAAGGCGTCAGACTTCCGAAGTCTGGGAGGGACCGTGCTGGCGCAAAGCGCGCTCCGACGACGGGGATCGAGGCGGGCACCTGTCTCGAACAAGACTTCGGAAGTCTCGTCCCCCCTCGCGGGAATGACGTGACCGGGGCTCTAGCAACAGCCGGCCCCAATTCACAGTGAAGGCAATCGGCGCGTGGGGATCGCCGTGGGCCGGTGAGCCGACTGCTGATCGGACGACGCGCGCTGGGAAGCCGCGCGATTCTTCAAGCGATTCGAAATGCGAGAACCAAGATGAAACGCTGCGAATGGGCGACGACCGAACTTTCAACGACCTACCACGACCAGGAGTGGGGCGTACCGTTGCACGACGATCGCGCCTTGTTTGAGTTCCTTGTCCTGGAAGGCGCCCAGGCCGGGCTCAGTTGGGAGACTGTTCTCAAGAAGCGCGCCAACTACCGGTTGGCTTTCGACAACTTTGACGCTCGCGCGATCGCAGTGTACGACCAGCGCAAAGTAGACCAATTACTCGCCAATCCGGGGATCATTCGCAATCGACTCAAGATCGCCGCCGCGATCCAGAACGCCAAAGCCTTTCTCGAGGTGCAAAAGGAGTTCGGCAGTTTCGATGCGTATCTGTGGCGGTACGTGGGTGGCCGGCCCAGGAAGAATGCCTGGCACTCGCTGGACGAGATCCCGGTCCGGACGCCGGAATCCGATGCCTTGAGCAAAGACCTGACGCGGCGCGGCTTCAAGTTCGTCGGCTCAACCATCTGCTATGCGTTCATGCAGGCCGTTGGGATGGTCAACGACCACACCGTCGATTGCTTCAGGTACGTGGAGATTGAATGAGCCCACCGGCGTGAAAATCAGCAGAGCTATCTTCTGGTGAGGCGGGCGTCCACCGACAATCCTCTAAAAGCCCAGTAGCGACTCAAGGTTCACCGCGGGTTTCGACACCTGCAACGTTGTCTCTCGGCCGGCAAGCATTTCTTACCAACTCTTGGTCTACTCACAAGCGAAAGTCTGGCGGCGCGGGCGCCGGGCCGGGCACCTCCTCTTCACAAACGATTGTTGGCGTCCTTCGGTGGTTTCAAGTTAGAATAACAGACCGCGGGGTCGCCGGCTGACGCAGAGAGCCGACGCCTTCGTTCCGCAACCGGTGCTCTTTCGAGGTTGTCCGGGATGGGTGCCGCGCGACCGATCGCGGTGAGGGTTCTTCGGCTGCACGCGGCCACGACTCTCGTTGCGAGGTCTGCGCTTCCGATGGGTCCACAAACGAACCGGCTGGTGACCACTTCGCCGGCGCTTCCCACTCGCAGGCCACCATCCATCTTCCAGCGAGCGGAGCAGGCCAGTATCCGATCACAGGCAAGGGAGAGCGAAGCAACGTGCCAGCCGACCAGGACAAGTACATCCTCGCCGTAGACCTCGGTACGTCCGGCCTCAAGGTCGCCTTGGTTTCCAGTCGCGGCGACGTTGTCGGCTGCGAGATTGAAGCCCTGCCGCTCTTCCTCCTTCCGGATGGCGGGGCCGAGCAACATCCGGACGATTGGTGGAATGGCATCAAAAATGCGACCAGGAGATTGGTGGGCAGCGGGCTCGTTCCGATCGACGAGATTGTCGCGGTCAGTTGCACGGCCCAATGGTCGGGTACAGTTGCGGTTGATCGCGGTGGATACCCGCTGATGAAGGCCATCATCTGGATGGACTCCCGCGGGGCCCGCTACGTGAAGCGCGTGACCGGCGGACCGATCACAGTTGAGGGCTACGGCATCGAAAAGCTGCTGATCTGGCTCCGCTTGACGGGCGGGATTCCGGCACACTCCGGGAAGGATTCGATTGCCCACATCCTCTATATCAGGAATGAGTTGCCTGAGATCTACAGGCAAACCTACAAATTCCTCGAGCCCAAAGACTACCTCAACCTGCGCCTGACCGGCAGGTATGCCGCTTCATACGACTCGATCGCCCTGCACTGGGTGACTGATAACCGAAACATCACGCAGATTGTCTACGACGAGCGGCTCCTCAAGATGGTAGCGCTCGAGCGGGAGAAGCTGCCCGACCTGCAGCGCGCCATCGACATCCTCGGCCCGATCAAGCCGGAGGTCGCCGCCGAGTTGGGGCTGAACGAGAAGGTGCAAGTCGTGGTGGGGACGCCCGATGTTCACTCGGCAGCCATCGGTGCGGGCGCCGTGCGGGATTACGAGGGTCATCTCTACATCGGGACCTCGTCCTGGCTGACCTGTCACGTTCCATTCAAGAAGACAGATATCCTTCACAACATGGCTTCGCTCCCCTCGCCGATTCCGGGAAGATACTTTATCGCCAACGAGCAGGAATGTGCGGGCGTCTGCCTGGACGTCTTGCGGGACAATATCCTGTATCACCGGGATGAGTTGGCGGCAGCACCGCCGCACGATGTCTACGACCACTTCAACGAGGTTGCCGCGCGGGTCCCTGCCGGGAGCGACAAGCTGATCTTCACGCCCTGGCTCTATGGAGAACGAACCCCGGTCGAGGATCGTTTTGTCCGGGGTGGATTCTTCAATCAATCTCTCAAAACCACGCGCGAGCATTTCATCAGGGCCGTGTTCGAGGGTGTGGCATACAACTCGAGGTGGCTCCTTGGTTCGGTGGAGAGGTTCGCCCGCCGGCGGTTGGACCCAATCAATATGATCGGCGGCGGAGCGAATTCGAATCTCTGGTGCCAGATTCATGCCGATGTTCTTGATCGAACCATCCGGCAGGTGAAGGCGCCGATCTGGGCCAATGCCCGCGGGGCGGCCTTTCTGGCCTCCGCGGCGCTAGGATACATCACGCTCGATGAGATCCGCGAGCAGGTTCAAATCACCAACACCTACGAACCCAATCCGGAGAACCGTGCGATCTACGACGAATTGTTCAAGGAATTTGTGAATCTCTACAAGAGGAACCGGGAGATCTACGCGCGACTGAACCGGGCTATGTAGCCGCTGCGGGATGCTCGGGCCAACTTTGGCAGACCGGTCGGGAGGAAGTGATGGATCTCGTGAAGATGATTCAGGCTCGACTTGGGCGGGTGGATCCACGCCTCATGGGGATGGTGGAGGCACGGGTCACATCCATCCCGTTCGTCAAGGCGCGGCTGCAAAAAGAATACGATGGGCTGATGCACGAGTTGGAGAGTTCCCTGAGGCCCTACAAGGATGGTTTTGTCAATGTCTCCCGTCTCCCGGAGGTCGGCCGCGACCGGGCAATGATTCTGCGGGAGATGGCGGCGTTCAAATCTCTTGAGGAGGCGCGCTGGAAAGAGGGCTTCGTGTCGGGTGCGGTGTACCACGGCGACGACGACCACATCGATTTCCTCAACCAGGTGTATGCCCTTCATTCACAGAGCAACCCGCTCCATTCCGACCTGTGGCCGAGTATCACGAAATTCGAGGCCGAAATCGTGGCAATGACGGCCAACATGCTCGGCGCCGGCGAGGCCGGTGGCGGCCCGGAGAATGAGATTTGCGGGGTCGTTTCGTCAGGTGGGACGGAAAGTATCCTCCTGGCGATGAAGGCCTATCGAGACTGGGCGAGGGAGAAGAAACAGATCACCAAACCCGAAATGATCGTTCCTTCCACGGCCCATGCCGCCTTTGACAAAGCGGCCCAGTATTTCAGCATCAAGCTGATCCGGGTCCCCGTCGGCGCCGATTATGCCGCCGATGTGGCAGCAACCAGGAGGGCAATCACGAGAAATACCATCGTCATCGTGGGATCGGCGACGTCGTTTCCCCACGGCATCATTGATCCCATCGGGGCGCTGTCCGAACTGGCGCGGGAGCAGGGCATTGGGTTTCACACGGATGCCTGTCTGGGTGGCTTTGTACTCCCTTGGGCCAGAAAGCTGGGCTATCCGGTCTCAGCCTTCGATTTCAACCTGCCCGGTGTGACCTCCATCTCAGCCGATACGCACAAATTCGGGTATGCTGCCAAGGGCACCTCGGTCGTTCTGTATCGTGGGTTCGAGCTACGGCACTACCAGTACTACACGATCACTGATTGGCCCGGTGGTCTGTACTTCTCTCCAACCTTCGCCGGGAGCCGGCCCGGCGCGCTGAGCGCCACCGCCTGGGCAGCGATGGTGTCTCTGGGAGAGCAGGGGTATCTGGAGGCCACGAAGCGAATTCTGGAGACGGCTGCGTTCATTCGCCGGAAGATCGAGAAGATCCCCGACCTCCACGTGCTCGGGGATCCGCTCTGGGTGATCGCGTTCGCCTCCCAGGAACTGGACATCTATAAGATTATGGATGCCATGAGCACGAGACAGTGGAACTTGAACGGCCTGCACCGCCCGCCTGCTGTCCACCTCTGTGTGACCCTGCGGCATACGCGCCCGGGTGTTGCGGAGAGATTCATCGAGGATTTGAAAGCGGCTGTCGAGGATGTCAGGCTGAATCCCGACGAGAAGGGGAGGATGGCTCCTGTGTACGGGATGGCCGCGACGCTGCCGCTGCGCGGGGTCGTGGGTGACATGCTCAAACGGTACATGGATGTGTTGTACAAAGTGTAGGGTGCTTGCGCGGCGCACGGAGGAGCAAGAGTTTCCCTTTGGCGGGAGACGACTTGGGGGTACACTTTGGGGGTCGCCAGTGAGAGTTCTGTTGTGTCTCCTCGCTGTCCGAACGCCGGGCACCCCCGGCATGCTGCAATGCCCCCGGCAGGCGCGGCGGTTCAATCCCTGAGTTTGTTCGTTATAACGAACACGAGCCCGCCAGGTCGAACTTGCCAAGCGTCGCGCAGTCGCGTATTATTGGCACAGGCGAGACGAGAACATCGGTCACGGCGGCCTGGTGCCGGGCGAGAGCCGGGCGACTGAAGTCGCGGCTGG
>DOUV01000327.1 GCA_003520455.1 Chloroflexota bacterium
AAGGAAAATGAGGGACAATACCGGATATCGCCGAACTTGGCTTTGGCCGTGGCGATGTCCGTGTCATAGTTGAGCGTCCGCCAGTCCCAAGTGGGGTCCTGGAACACGAAGTACTTATAAAAGTCGACCGCGATCGGGAAGGGCGGCGGCGGACTGGCCAACCCGGTCCATTGCGGCTCGCTGCCGGGTTCCAGCCCGTACCAGACCTGCTCGCCGGCCGAATTGTGCGGCCCGGCGTAGATCTGTCTGACCGCTTCCGCTTCACGCTCCGTCAGGCAGCTGCAGTCCGGCGGAACGTCCTTCGGGCACGTGATGGTCTCGGGATCGAAGTGGCACTGGCGCGGATCGCCCACCACACCGTCGACGACACCGTCCAGACCGTCGCAGGCCGCTACCACCGCCTCGTTGATCGTATGGTACTTGCACGGCGGGATCTCGCTGGCCGGATCGATCATAGTCTGCTGTGCCAGCTACAGCTCGGCCCCGATAAACGTCGACCAATTGATCGCTGGGGCACCGGAGACGATGCCGTCGTAGTCATCAGGAAACCGCTGGGCCTCCATCAGCCCCTGCCGGCCGCCGGTTGAACACCCCGTGAAATACGAATACGTTGGCACTGCACCGTAGAAGGCCTCTATGACCGCCTTGCTCTTGACGGTCATCTCGTGGATGGCTCGATAGGCGAAGTCGATCACCAACTGCTCGTTCAGATTCCCGTTTGCATCGAGCGCCCAGCTCCCGTCCACTGCGCTACCGGTGTGGCCGGTGTCGGTGGAGGCAGTGGCGTATCTGCTTCGCACTGCGGACCCCAGGGCAGAGTAACTGATCGATCCCGCGAACCCGCCGCCACCAACCCCCTGGAACCGGCCATTCCACGTCTCAATCGGCATCCAGACCTCGATATTGATTTGTGGCGCTACCACGAGGTGCACGCGGCAGAAGGCCGGTAGACCGGAGATGAGCAGAGTGGGTCCCGGTGGGTCGTAGGACCCTGCCGTCACCCGCACGGCCTCGGTGACCGTTGTGTCCGGCAGGTTGAGACTGGTGAGGTTCTCGCAGGCAAACGGGGGAGCGACGCGCTGTGCGGCGACCGACGGCTGGGCGAGGGCGGCGACCACCAAGAGCAGAATTGCAGCGAGCATGAGGATGCGGCGATATCTCATGGGACTCTCCTTTCTGCCAGTGGCTGTGTGTGACACCCCATTGCCACCACGCAGCGACGACTTAGGAAATTCCTCCTTTCTTTAAGTGAGCAAGGCAACACCACCGGATGGCGCTGAGGCGACTTGATAGAACCGGACGCATCGGCTGGTGGATGGTACGCTCAACACGCGCCTTTCTCCGATGCACCCAACGCCGGCAATATGCCACAAGCCCTTTTGAACTGCAAGCAGACGCAGTGGCTCAAGTAGATCACGTTTGCGATCTATGCGGTGCCGCCGCTATCACCATGCCGCTGCAAGGTCGAGAGCTGAACGCGAGCGGGAAGTCATTAAAGATAGTGTGGGTGTCGCCGCGGGTCTGGTGGGACATCTGCAAAAGGCGCCTCAATACGCCAGTCACTTCCGGGTGAGGCTCGATCCCAACGGGCAGCCGAACGCGGAAGACGTTGCTCGGGCTGCCAGGGACAGAGTGGTGGTCCGAGTTTGATTGGCATGAAACCTTCACAAGGGCAATATCGGATTCCCGATTACCGTTTTGTAAGAAAGCTCACGGCAAGACTCGGCCATAGCCCATACTCTATACCTGTAACTCGGAAGCATTGGCCGGGGCGGACGCCGACGCATCGTAGCGAGTAAGAGAGGTCACGGTAGCACCGGGGTCTTGACCAAGTGAGGGGAAGGCTGTCCCGATAGTGTGAGTTCTACGCCTTCCAGCCGATTACTCGACCTCCCCCGACTCATTCGTCGTGTTAGGCGGCTTGTTCCTGCCAGTGCGGCCACTCAGAGGTATTGATATCGTGACACGAGGAGGAATATGGTATGTCGACTTTGAAGCTGATTCAGGAGCACGAGGCCAGTCATCAGGTCAAGGAGACCTACGAGAAGGTGAAAGTCCGGTACAAAGGCTTCTTACCCGACATTTACAAGGCTTTTGCCAACGATCCTACATACCTGGAGTCGATCAATGATCACATGGCTCGTGTGCTCGCACCACGCAAGGTGGATGGCAAGACCAAGGAGGTCATCGCCTTTGTGGTCGCCGTCATGAATCAGTGTGACTTTTGCATTCATGCCCATACGATGGGATTGAAACGACATGGGTATGACGATGAGGCCATCGCGGAAATCCTGGGCACAGCAGCGCTCTGGTCCGAGGTCAACCGGTTTAATATTGGCGCGCGGCTCACCTGGCCGCACGAGCACTAGACTGCTGGTCAAGGCGTCAGACTTCCGAAGTCTGGTAGGGATCGGGCTGGCCCGGAGCGCCTCCGCCGACCATGATCGCGGCGGGGGACCGGCTGCGAACCAGACTTCGGAAGTCTCCGACCACGCGTCCACGGCGACGACTTGACTGATGTTCTAGCGCTCCACAAACGGAAGGATTCGTGAGTGGGCCCACGCGAAGGCGCGGGCCCATTTTCACGTGCTGTTGACTTCTTCTCTGTCCCGTCAGCCAGAGGCTACGGTGCCGCCATTTCTATGGGTGCTCCAACCATGTTCTCGGCCGGTCCGGATCGTAAAAACCGACCCGGGTCCGGCGGATCACGCTTCGATTGCAGGGCAAGAAAAGGAGGATGGACGCGCGTGATTGGAACGGCCCGAGGCGAAAGAGGTGAACACGTTCGCTGTCTCAAGGTGCCGGTTACGAGGCGCCGTCGAGCCCGGCGCGCAGGTCGCTGATGAAGGCGGCGGCAGCGGCGACGGGATCGTCGGCCGCGGCAACCCGCTTGATCAGGGCACTGCCGACGATGACGCCGTCGGCAATGCGACCGACGCGCGCGGCCTCGGCTGGCGTACCGATGCCGAAACCGACGCACAGGGACTGGCTCGACCGGGTGCGTACCCGCGAAACGAAGTTCTCGAGCTCGGGCGGCAGGTGATCGCGCGCGCCGGTGACGCCGGTCAGCGAGATGAGGTAGATGAAGCCGGTCGCGCGTTCCGCCACCAACTCGATCCGCTCGTCGTCGCTGACCGGCGTGAGGAAGAAGATGAGGTCCAGACCGCACGCCGCCAGCGCTGCGCGCAGTTCATCCGATTCCTCGGGCGGCAGGTCGGGAATGATTACGCCGTCCACGCCCGCCGCCGCAGCCCGCTCGGTGAAGGCCTCGATTCCAAACTGGAAGATGGGGTTGTAGTAGCCCATCAGGATCAATGGGATTTCGAGCCCCTGATCGCGCAGGCGCTCGGCAGTGTCGAGGCACCCGCGCAGGGTCACGCCGTTGGCGAGGGCCCGCTGACCCGCAGCCTGGATTGTCGGACCATCGGCGAGTGGATCGCTGAAGGGAACCCCCAACTCGATCATGTCGGCGCCCGCCGCCGCGAGTGCCGGCACGATCGCCAGCGTGCTCTCCGCCGCGGGGAACCCGACCGTAATGAAGGGCATCAGGGCGGTGCGGCCGGCGCGGCTCAAATGCTCAAAAGTTCGTGCAATGCGACTCATTGTTTCGATCCTCAACGCGAAGAAGATTGAAGATGAACGGTTCGCTTGCGAGCCGGATACGACGCCAGAAAAGACTCATCGCTCATCCCCAATCGCCGATCTCACACCGTCACTCCCAGTGCCTCTGCCACGGTCAGCATGTCCTTGTCGCCGCGCCCGCTGATGTTGACCACCATGATCTCCTCGGGTGCCATTGTCGGGGCACGCTTGACCGCCTCGGCCACAGCGTGAGCGCTCTCAAGCGCCGGGATGATGCCCTCCAACCGGCTGAGGAGCTGCAGCGCCTCGAGTGCCTCCTTGTCGGTGGCGTAGGTGTAGCCGGCCCGCTCGATCTCGCGGAGGTGGGCGTGCTCGGGGCCGACGGCGGCGTAGTCCAGTCCGGCAGAGATCGAGTGGGTGAGCGCGATCTGGCCGTCGGCATCCTGGAGCACATAGGTCTGGGTGCCGTGCAGGACGCCCAACCGCCCGCGCGCCGGATCAGCGAAGCGAGCCGCGTGCTGGCCCCCCTTGATCCCCGTGCCGCCCGCCTCGACGCCCACCAGCATCACGCTCTCGTCAGCGATGAAGGGTGTGAAGAAGCCAATCGAATTCGAGCCCCCACCCACGCAGGCGACCAACATGTCGGGGAGACGCCCCTCCGCCTCCAAGATTTGAGCGCGGGTCTCGTCGCCGATCAGACGCTGGAAGTCGCGCACCATCATCGGGTAGGGGTGCGGGCCGAGCGCCGAGCCGAGCAGGTAGTGGGTAGTTTGAACGTTTGTCACCCAGTCGCGGATGGCCTCGTTGATAGCGTCCTTGAGCGTGCGGCTGCCGCTCTCGACGCCGCGGACCTCGGCGCCCAGCAGCTTCATGCGAAAGACGTTTAAGCTCTGGCGGCGCATGTCCTCGGTGCCCATGTAGACGATACCCTCCAGGCCCAAGAGCGCACAGACTGTTGCCGTCGCCACACCGTGCTGCCCGGCACCGGTCTCGGCGATGATCCGGCGCTTGCCGAGTCGTTTCGCCAGCAAAGCCTGGCCGAGGGCGTTGTTGATCTTGTGGGCCCCGGTGTGGGCCAGGTCCTCGCGCTTGAGGTAGATGCGAGCACCGCCGAGGTGCGCACTCAACCGCAGCGCAGGTGTCAGCGGCGTCGGGCGTCCGACATACCGGCCGAGGAGATCGTGAAACTCGGCCTGGAAGGCTGAGTCGTTCCTGGCCTCAGCGTAAGCAACGGCCAGTTCGCGGACCGCCGGAACCAGCGTCTCGGGGATGTAGGCGCCACCATAACGACCGAAGCGGCCCCGCTGGTCGGGGAGCGAGGTTGATCCGCGGTTCGGGTGACCGGCCATGATTTCTTCCTCACCTTCTCAAGCGGGAGATTAGAGATTCGCGATCAGGGTTTTGGGCTCGGTTTGCAGCCGGAGAATGCTGTTCATCTCGAATCGCCAGTCTCTCTCAGGGCGAAAGCGCTCGCGGTGGCCCGCGTCCCTACTCCGCCGCTCCGTGGTTTTCTTGCTCGGCCAACGCCGCGCGAATCCTGGTGGCGCGCTCATCCAGTATCGCTCGCTCGACATACTCCGGCGGCCTCGTGAACCGCCGGTCACCCTCCCAACGGGGGATGACATGCAGATGCGCGTGCCACACAACCTGACCGGCGGCCTTGCCGTTGTTGAGCAAGAGGTTGACGCCATCGGCGTTCATGGCGGTCTTCACGGCCAGCGCCAGGTGCTGCGAGGCCTTGGCCATCGTGGCAGCCACCTCGGGCAGGAGGTCCCACCAGCAGGGGTGATGTTCACGCGGCACGATCATCAGGTGACCGGGCGAGGCCTGGTTGATATCCAGGAAGACGACGTACTCTTCGGCCTTCTCAACAAATGAGGCGGGCCGCTCTCCGGCAATGATCTGGCAAAAGATGCAGTCATGCATGAGGGTTGTCTGGACGTCGTTGTTCGTCCCCCGAGTGGCCCGAGTCACCGTCTCGAAACCGCTTTGTTACCTGCTACTTGCTACACTTCGATCGACTTGGCCCGCCGGACGAACTCCCGGACGAGAGCGTGGTCCTTGATCCCTTTCGCCCGTTCAACGCCGCTGGCGACGTCTACGCCCCATGGTTGCACCTGAGCCACGACGCCGGCTACGCTCGCCGGCGTCAATCCACCGGCAAGCATCAAGCGAAAGCGGCCCGCCAGCAGTTTGGCGACTGCCAGATCGGCCATCGTGCCGGTGCCGCCGAAGAGCCAGGGGTCGTAGGTATCGAGCAGGAACTGGGGCAGTCGCGGATCAGTGGCCACGACATCGTAGTAGGTGGCGGTCATCGCCTCCGCATCACCGCGGGTCTGTGGCCGAATGGCCTTGTAGGCCCGTCCTCCCAGCAGGCGAAGCTCGACCGGCGGCTCGCTGCCGTGAAGTTGCGCACCATCCAGGCGCACCCGGTCGAGCAGCGCCTGCACGCGCGCGACCGGCTCGTCCACGAAGACGCCCACCAGCGTCGGTGTGGCCTCGCTGAGGGTCTCACGCAACCCGGCCACAATCTCCGCAGCGACCTCGGCCGTGACCGCGCGCGGACTCTTCGAGTAGAACACGAAGCCAAGGAGATCAGCGCCGGCCTCAGCCGCAACGCGTCCATCCTCGAGCCGCGTGATGCCGCAAATTTTGACTCGAACCGTACTCACACTCAACCACCTGAAAGCGGGATGATATTCCCCCCGAAAACAAGCAGTGCGCAGACGACGCTGAAGGCGACCAAAACGGCGAGAACGATCACGATGACGCCGACAGCAATGAGTGGACCGGTATTCTCGATTTCATCCATGATGAACCTCTTGCGGTAACTTCTGAGAATATGGAGGCGGAGGGGGTATTGCGGACGGCTCCGCCGCGTACAATACTCCTTTCCCCCTGCATTACCATGAACGCTGATATGGAATCGGGTGTGTCGCGTGTAAACGGCGCATGCAGATTATCGATAAGATATCAACTCGCGCACTTTGGCGCCGATATCCCTGGCCCGCACCAGGGTCTCGCCGACGAGTATGGCATCGACGCCCATCGCCCCCAAGGTGCGCACGTCTTCCGGCGTGCGAATCCCGCTTTCCGCAACGACGGTCACACCTGCCGGGACGCGCGGCCGCAGCCGCGCAGTGGCCTCAAAATCGACCTCGAAGGTGTGCAGGTCACGATTGTTGATACCGATAATGGCGGCATCAGCGGCCAGCGCGCGCTCCAGCTCAGCTTCGTCGTGGACTTCGACGAGAGCCTCCATCCCCTGCTCGCGGGTGAGGGCCAGAAGATCGCGCAGCGTGCGGTCGCCCAGAATGCCGGCGATCAGCAAGAGTGCGTCGGCCCCACCCGCGCGCGCCTCGTAGACCTGGTAGGGATCGACGATGAAGTCTTTACGCAAGACTGGCAGGCTCACCGCCTGGCGGACGGCCTGCAAGATGCTCATGTTCCCCTGGAAAAAGTGCTGGTCGGTGAGCACAGAGAGTGCGGATGCTCCGTTCTGCGCATAGGTCGATGCAATCTCGACCGCATCGAACTTGTTGCGCAGTAGCCCCCTGCTGGGCGAGGCCCGCTTGACCTCGGCGATCAGCGCGGGCGTGCCGGCCGGCGAGGGTTGGAGGGCCGCACGGAACGGCCGTACAGGCGGCGCGACGAGCAATTGGGCCCGCACCAACTCGATGGGCCTCTCCCGTATCTTCTTGGGGAGCTCTTGGCGCTTCCAGCGCATGATTTCATCGAGGATCGTTTTCTTGGCCATCTCGCCCTTGAATCCCTGGCTCAACGGCTCGATACCCGCTCGGGCAAGAAGCGCAGGTTGCGCCCGAGCGGGTCTGGAACCTTCCAAGCCTCGTAAGGGGCTGGAATGGCTGCTCCGGCCATTCGTCCGCCGATCGCCCGGCGTCGACCGCCGCGCTCGCCATTCTCATCAGATCAGTGATGTACTGCCGGACCAACCGAAGATCTTCGACTCGCCCATAAACGCGAGCCGCCCGGACGGACAATGCGACCCGAACCTGGACGCCGGACGGCATGCATCCATTCGAGAGCTCATTGGCTCGCAGCGAGGCGCTGGCTGGTCGCAATCAGCCGATCAAGTGTAGCAGAGGCGGCCCCACTGTCAATGCTCGTCGCAGCAAGTTCCAGTCCGTCGCCGAGCGTGTGCGTCCTTCCGCCCGCAACGAGGGCCGCGGCAGCGTTGAGGAGGACCACGTCGCGCTTGGGGCCCTGGATGGTGCCATCGAGCACTCCTCGGGTGAGCCTGGCGTTCGTCTCTGCATCGCCACCCAGCAGGTCGGTCAGAGAGGCGCGCTCGAAGCCGAGGGCGGCCGGATCGAGCGTTTCCCGAACGACCCGCCCGTTGGCCCCGTTGCACCCAAAGTAGCTGACGTGGTTCGGTCCGGTGGTCGTGAGTTCGTCGAGACCGTCGGCGCTGTGGACCACGAAGGCGGCCCGGCTCCCCAACGCCAGCAACACCCCGGCGAGCGGCTCGACCAGGGCCGCGTCGTAGACGCCCATGAGTTGGGCCTCGGCCCCGGCGGGATTGGTCAGCGGGCCGAGAACGTTGAAGACCGTGCGAATTCCCAGCTCACGGCGCGGCCCGATGGCGTGGCGCATGGCGGGGTGGAGTCTGGGCGCGAAGAGAAAGCCGATGCCGGATTCATCGACGCACTCAGCCACCGCCTCCGGTGCCAGGTCGAGATTGACGCCCAGGGCCTGGAGCACGTCGGCGGAACCGCTGCGGCTGCTCACGCTGCGGTTGCCATGTTTGGCCACCGCCAGGCCGGCGCCGGCGACCACGAAGGCCGTCGTCGTCGAGATGTTGAAGGTACCGACCTTGTCGCCCCCGGTGCCGCAGGTATCGACCAGGTCCGTGCGGCGGGGACGCACCGCGATGGCGGCCCGCCGCATCGAGCGCGCGCAGCCGGTAATTTCGTCCACCGTCTCGCCTTTGAGGCGGAGGGCTGTGAGAAAAGCGCCGATTTGGGCCTGCGTCCCCTCACCTCGCATGATCTCGTCCATGACGGTCTCGGCCTCAGCCGCTGTCAGGTTCTCGCCCTCGATGAGCTTGCCAATCGCCACCCGAATCATTATTCACCTCCATACGGATAGTTATGCGTGCTGAGTTTTGAATTCTTATGAGGGAACGGCCCTCAGCACTCAGTACTTCCTAATATTTCGTGAGGAAATTGCGCAGCAGCGTTTTACCGTGCTGCGTCAGGATGCTCTCCGGGTGAAACTGCACGCCGAAGGTCGGAGCGGTTCGATGGCGCAAGCCCATAACCTCTCCCTCGGCCGTGAACGCTGTGACCGCGAGGCACGCAGGTAGGGGCTCGTTGACGATCAGACTATGGTAGCGCGTGGCTTCGAACGGGCTGGGAATGCCCCCGAAGAGACGGTCGCTGGTGTGATAGATCGGGCTGGTCTTGCCATGCATCAACCGCGGCGCCTGCGTGACCGTCCCCCCAAACGCCTGTCCCAGACACTGATGACCCAGGCAGACCCCCAGAATCGGCGTCCGCTCGTAGAGCGCACCGATCAGATCGAGCGAGACGCCACCCTCTTCCGGCGTGCCCGGCCCCGGGGAGATCACGACATGTGAGGGTGCAAGCGCCGCCACCTCCTCGACATTGATCGCATCATTGCGACGGACCACCAGGTCGGCGCCCAGTTCGCCCAGATATTGCACCAGGTTGTAGGTGAATGAGTCGTAGTTATCGATCACGAGAACCATAGACCACCTCCCTTTTGCGGTCCAATCTTCAACCAAGTGTTGCCGGCAGGACGAACCCCACCTTGCGCTTGACCTCTTCGATCTTCGGCTCGGCGACCGCCCGGGCGCGCTCGGCGCCGATGGCCAGGATGCGATCGAGTTCCGCCGGGTCGGCGATCAGCTCGCGGTAGCGCTCGCGGATCGGGCGCAAGGCCTCTACTACGACCTCCGCCACCTCGTTCTTGAGGTCGCCGTAACCCCGCGCCCTGGCGAAGTGCGCCTCGATCTCGGGGCGACTCTTGCCGGTGAGCAGTTCGTAGATCTGGAGCAGGTTATTGACGCCGGCCTTCTCCGGCTCTTCGCTGAAGACGATCTCACGCCCCGCGTCGGTGACCGCGCGGCGGATGGCGTAGCGGATCTCGTCAGGCTCGTCAACTAGCCGGATCGCGTGACCACGGACTGTCTCGCTCTTGCTCATCTTGACGGTCGGCTCGTTAAGCGCCATGATGCGCGCCCCGCTCTCACGAATGACCACCCTGGGCACGACGAAGGTCTCGCCGTAGAGGTAGTTGAACCGCTGCGCGATGTCGCGGGTGAGCTCGACGTGCTGCTTCTGATCCTCGCCAACCGGCACCTCGTCGGCGTCGTAGAGCAGGATGTCGGCGGCCTGAAGCACCGGGTAGATCAGTAGCCCGGTGAGAACGCTCTCCTGCTTCGCAGCCTTCATCTTGTACTGGGTCATGCGCTCCAGCCAACCGAGCGGCGTGATGCAGTTCAGAATCCAGGCGCCCTCGGCGTGTGCACGAACGTGGCTCTGCACAAAGAGCGTGGTCTTCTGCGGATCGATGCCCGCCGCCAGGAGCAGCGCCGCCAGGTCTCGGGTCTGGTAATGCAGGGTCTCCCGGTCCTGCGGCACAGTGATCGCGTGCAGGTCCACGATGGAAATGAATTGATCTTTTTCCGACTGCCCGGCCACCCACTGCTGAATCGCACCTAAGTAGTTGCCAAGGTGCAACATGCCCGAAGGTTGAATTCCCGAGAAGACCCGGGGACGTTTGGAAGTTGATCGTGTTGCCATTGTCTCCTCCGATGACTGAGAGATTAGATGATCTCGCAGGTCCCGGCTTATCTTGAGAACCAAGAGGGTTGTCTCATGACCCGACGCCTACACGAGCGTGTCTTGTTTTTGCCACGAATTTCACAAATCAATTTTCCTTTTCGTGTCCACTCGTGCCATTCGTGGCCGAAAGTTTATTCCTTTTAGGAGATGCCGGGCACCAAGAGGGTTGCAAGACTTTAAGGCCATTTTGCTTCATGATCTTGCCCGCTCGACCCTCGTTTCGAGAGCGCCAATAACGAACCTCCCATCTCTAAGCACCGATCTTTGCCTCTGCCATTTCAATCGCCACGCCCAAAGCACGTGCCTTGTGCAGGGTTTCCTCCCACTCACGCGTAGGGTCGCTGTCGGCGACGATGCCGGCGCCGGCTTGAAGATAGGCGTTCTCGCCCTGCATGATGATCGTGCGAATAGTGATGCAGGTGTCCATGTTCCCGTTGAAGCCGAAGTACCCCACAGCGCCGGCGTAAGGACCGCGCCGTACGCTCTCCAGTTCGTCGATGATCTCCATGGCCCGCACCTTGGGCGCCCCGCTGACGGTACCCGCCGGAAAAGTGGCTCGGACCAGGTCGTAGGCGTCGAGCTCGGGCCGCAGGGTGCCCGCGACCCGGCTGACCAGGTGCATGACGTGCGAATAGCGCTCGACCCGCATCAACTCGGGGACGTGGATGGAGCCGTACTCGCACACCCGCCCCAAGTCGTTCCGGCCGAGGTCCACCAGCATGACGTGCTCGGCCCGCTCTTTGGGGTCGGCCGCCAGTTCGGCGGCGAGCCGCTCGTCCTCCGCGGCATCGGCACCTCGTGGGCGGGTACCGGCGATGGGGTAGACCTCGGCGCGTCGCCCCACCAGGCGCGCCATCATCTCCGGCGAGGAGCCCACGAGAACCGTGCGCTCGCCACTCGCCTGCGGGCCGAAGTCCAGGAAGAACAGATAGGGCGAGGGATTCAAGCGCCGGAGGGCACGGTAGACGTCGAAGGGATCGGCCTGGG
Source organism: Chloroflexota bacterium (assembly GCA_003520455.1). The sequence continues at coordinate 11,400 of DOUV01000327.1, forward strand.
TGCGACGGCTCAGGCGGTGCGAGAGCACGACCTGAAAGATATCGCCGGCCGCGATGTGCTCCTTGGCCGCCCGGACCGCGCCCTCGAACTGCTCGCGCGGCAGCAGCGGCTGGGAGAGACGCCCGACCCCGGGG
>DOUV01000371.1 GCA_003520455.1 Chloroflexota bacterium
GCGTCCCCCTCGACGCCAGGGGGTACCCCTCAGGGCAGGGCGTACGCGGCGGGAGACTCGCCGCCGCCACCGCCGACCGATACGATTGTCCCCTACGGGGGAGCCCCTGAGGGGGCTGTCCGAGCGTCCACCTCGACGCGACGGGATGCCCCGCAGGGCAGCCCTTACCGTGAGGTGGACGCTTGGGGGCGCCCCGCAGGGCGGAAAGGTGCTCACGAACGATGATAGCACCCAAGTGCGACAGAAGCAACGTTTCCGGCTTTGCTTTTCGCATTGCGCTCGATTCTGCCCTGCGGGACCCCCTACCGGGCGTTCTCGCTTGGGGTGCCCCACAGGGCACGGCTCGCTTGGGCGTACCCGGTGGGGTAGGGGGTACCCCGCGGGGTAGGGGTACCCCTCAGGGCAGGGGCTCCCACGGCTCGAAGCCGTGGGCGTTCTCTCGCGAGGCTCTGTAAGGGGCGCCGTCCACGGTTTCCCCGCGGTCTGCGTTCAGGTGTCGATCGGCGCCGATTGCCACGGCGCACCGCCCGGCAGATCCCGTCGGCTTGACGTGCAGGGCTGGAATAGTCCATTGAATAGCGCGAGCCCCGGTCGATGCGGCGGCCGGGGTTCTGTTCTTGCTGTATCACTTGATGTCTGAGGAGATCGTTGTTCCCGGCTGGGCCGGCAGGTGTAGTTTGGAAAGGGGGCCCCCAGCCTTGCGACGTTTGATTGTTTTTCTCAGCCTCACCCTCACCCTTATCGGCTGTGGGCGTTCGCCCACCGCGCCGACTCCGTCGCCGGTGCCCACATCGCTTCCGCGGACACCCCTGCCGCCCGCCCTGATGGTCCCCCCACCGCTCCTCTACGTTCAAGGGACGACGCTCTTCGAGCAGGATGCCGGCGCGCCGCCCCACCGACTCGTCGATCTGCCCGATGAGAGTGCAGTTCTCGCGGCTGCCGCCGTCCATGATACCGTGCTCGTCCTGCGCGAGCGGGCGATCCAGCGGGTACGGCTGGCGGATGGTTCGATCGACACGATCTTGAGCTTCGACCGGCCCGTTCGCTTCGGCCAGTTGGTCGGCGGCCGCGATGGCGACCGCGCGATCTACCAGGCGGTGGCCAATGACCCCGACGCTCCGTTTGGTTTCAGGACGCGCATCGGGGTCTACGACGCCAACGGGACGGTGCGGGACCTGCCGGCCCTCACCAACCTGACAGAGTACACGACGCTGCAGCCCTTAGGGTTCAGTGCGGATGGCACCAGCCTCTACCTCTTGCCGCGTGGTCAGGATCCATCGTTTGCTCGAGTGCTGGTCGTCTCGTTGAAGAGCGGAGAGGTTGCGGCTGATCTCCCGGTTGAGGGGGAAGGTGAGGCCGTGCTGGCGCCCGGCGGGCGCCTGCTCGCCACGACGGCCCGCCGCCTGTTCCCCGATGCCTCGCCCGAGCAGGTCATCTTCCTCTACGGCCTGACCGGCCAGCCGCCGACGCGGCGCATGGTGTCGCTACCGCAGGCATCGAGCCCTGCCACCGGAGTGCTCTGGGCGCCCGATGGTCGCTTTATGTACTTTGCGCTCAGGCCTCGCGATCCTTCCACCAACCAGGAGGCTTCCGCCGGTCTGTGGCGGCTGGACGTCGAGACAGGGGACGTGGTGCTGGTGGCTGAGGTCAGCGACGCCGGGAGCCAGCCCGCGGCCCTCAGCCCCAACGGCGAGTGGCTGCTTATGCGCACGGCCGCCGGGGAGCAGGCAATCCTCATCCACCTTCCGACCGCCACGCCGGAGTCGTTTACACTTCCCGCCACGGCGATCATCGCCGGCTGGCGGTGAGGGGCGACGACGGGAGGTTGGGCTTGCAACAGGCGGAGAGTCTTCAGAGAAAGCGCCCCCGCGATCGCCTCGCGTCGTGGGGGCGCTGGTTGTGCCAGGCCTCGACGTGGGGGGCCAGGGCACCATCGGGGCTGGGGGACGCTCGCTTTTACACACCATGCGAGCTGCCGGTTTGAACTTCTCAACCGGCATAGCTTCGAGGGGACCCCAGAGCGATTCGCGGGCTTGTCCACAAGGCCTGTGTGGCGTATTATTTGAATGAAGCCAACGCCAGTCATACGGTGTGATGATGAGCAGCGATTTGACGAGCTGAAATCACATCCCAACCACAGGGAAGACAGGCCTCCATGCCGACAGCATTGGACATCACCCCAGAGAAGATGGCTGTGTATCGGGCCACCGCCCGCCGGCGCTGGGAGCACCGGCAGCAGGCACTCGCCCGTCGCCGAGAGCGAGCCTGGGACGTGGCACGTCGGGCTGCAACATTGCTGAAGCAGCACTATGGCGCTACCCGGGTCGTGCTCTTCGGCTCCCTGGCACGCAACGACCCGTTCTATCCTCGTTCGGACGTAGACCTGGCTGTATGGGGGCTGGAAGAGAAGCACTACTATCGTGCGGTCTCGCATTTGCTCGATTTGGACCCGGCGATCCAGGTCGACCTCGTCATGGCCGAGGATGCATCGGCGACGCTTCTGGAAGCCATCGCCAGGGAGGGCGTGCCCCTGTGAGAGAGTATAGCACCCTGGCGGGCCGAATCCGGCAGGCGCTGGCTGATGTAGAGCGGGTTGTCAATCGGGCGGAGGAATTGCTAGCCAAAGCTCGCCGAACCGGTGATGATGGCTACATGGACGGCGTCGCCCTGAATTTACACGGGTTCTATGCAGGGGTGGAGCGCATCTTCGAGGACATTGCTCGTGGCCTAGGGGAGGGTGTCCCCATGGGCCCGGATTGGCACCGCGAGCTGTTACTCCAGATGTCGGCCGAGATTGACGAAGTTCGTCCAGCGGTCACCAGACGTGAGACCCGCTACTGCCTGGAGGAGTATCGGGGTTTCCGTCATGTCGTGCGCAACGTGTACACCTTCAACTTGCGCCCCACCCGATTGCAGGAACTGACAGTCGAACTGCGCGCGTGCTATGAAGCGGTCGCTGACGACCTGGAGGCCTTTGCCGGCTTCTTGGAGCGTTTGGCTCAGACCACAGGGAAAGGGGGCGCCGAGGAATAAACAGGCCCAGAGATTCTCATCAAAAACAATCGCCCCCCATGGCTCGGCCTGGATCTGGCGATCCAGGCCCTTTAATCCGGGGCACCATTGCTCCCGACGAGCGGGGCAAGGTGATCACCACCGTCTGGGTCGCCAGACTCGGCGCCTCGCTGTCGCTCAGCCAGAGGCAGATCCGCCGTGCTTCATTAAACGCCACCGCCCCGGCGACGATCACTCATCGCCGGGGCGGCGTCTGTTGGGTCAAGGGTGAAGCTTACACCGGCACGGCCTTCCGCCCCGCCACGCGCTCGAAGACGAACTCGCCGTCGCGCTCGTCGATCCGCACCGTGTCGCCCTCCTGGAAGTCGCCCTCCAGCAGCGCCAGCGCCAACGGGTTCTGGAGGCGGCGCTGGATCACACGCTTGAGCGGTCTGGCGCCGTAGACCGGGTCGTAGCCCTCCTCGGCGAGTGCGTACTTGGCGGCATCGGTGACCTCCAGGCCAAGATCCTGGTCGCGCAGCCGGCGGCGCAGGTGGCCCAGCTGGATCTCAACGATCTTGACCAGGTCGGCCCGAGTGAGGGCGTGGAAGATCACGATCTCGTCGATGCGATTCAAGAACTCGGGCCGGAAGTGCTGCCGCAGCGCCTCGAGCACGCGCGGTTCGGCCGCCTCGGCCCCCACCTCCTGGATGTACTGGGTGCCGATGTTGGAGGTCATGATGATGATCGTGTTCTTGAAGCTCACGATTCGTCCCTGGCCGTCGGTCAGGCGCCCGTCGTCGAGGACCTGGAGCAGGACGTTGAAGACCTCCGGGTGGGCCTTCTCGATCTCGTCGAAGAGCACCACGCTGTAGGGGCGGCGGCGAACCGCCTCGGTGAGTTGGCCGCCCTCCTCGTAGCCGACGTAGCCGGGCGGCGCCCCGATCAGGCGGGCGACGGTGTGGCGCTCCTGATACTCCGACATATCGATGCGCACCACGGCGTCCTCGTCGTCGAAGAGAACCTCGGCCAGCGTACGGGCCAGCTCGGTCTTGCCAACGCCTGTTGGACCGAGGAAGAGGAAGCTGCCAATCGGGCGATTGGGGTCGTGCAGGCCGGCGCGGGCCCGGCGCACGGCGTTGGCCACCGCCTCGACGGCCTCGTCCTGCCCGATGACACGCTGGTGGAGCCGCTCCTCCAGCCGGATCAGCTTCTCGATCTCCCCCTCCATCAACCGGGAAACGGGAATGCCGGTCCACTTGCTGACCACCTCGGCGATGTCGTTGGCATCAACCTCTTCCTTCAGGAGCATCTCACCCTGCGCCTGGCGGTTGGCCACCTCGGCCTCGAGTTGCTCCTGCTGGCGCCGAAGCTCGAGCAGGGTGCCGTACTGCAGGCGCGACGCGGTCTCGTAGTCGTTGCGGCGCTGGGCCTGCTCGATCTGATGCTGGGTCGCCTCGATCTGCTCCTTGATGTTGGCCAGCCGTTGGATGAGCCGGCGCTCGTCCTCGATGCGCGCCTCGAGCGCCTCCCGTTGCTCCTGGAGTTGATTGAGTTCGTCTTCCAGTTTCCGGAGCCGTTCCCGGGATGCTTTATCCTTCTCCTGCTTGAGCGCCTCCCGCTCGATTTGGAGCTGGAGGATTTGCCGCTTGAGGTCGTCCAGCTCCTGCGGGTCGGAGGTGATCTCCATGCGCAGGCGGCTGGCAGCCTCGTCGAGCAGGTCGATGGCCTTGTCGGGCAGGAAGCGGTCGGTGATGTAGCGATCGGCGAGCGTTGCGGCCGCGATCACGGCGCCATCCGTGATGCGCACGCCGTGGTGGACCTCGTAGCGCTCCTTCAGCCCGCGTAGGATCGAGACAGTATCCTCGACACTCGGCTCGCCGACGAAGATGGGCTGGAAGCGGCGCTCGAGGGCGGCATCCTTCTCGACGTGCTTGCGGTACTCGTCGAGGGTAGTCGCCCCGATGGTGTGCAGCTCGCCGCGGGCGAGCATCGGCTTGAGCATGTTGCCCGCGTCCATCGACCCCTCGGCCGCGCCGGCTCCGACGATGGTATGCAACTCGTCGATGAAGAGGATGATCTGGCCCTCGGCCTGTTTGATCTCGTTGAGGACGGCCTTTAAGCGCTCCTCGAACTCGCCGCGGTACTTCGCCCCGGCCACCATCGCCCCCAGGTCGAGCCCAATGACGCGCTTGTCTTTGAGGGCTTCGGGCACATCGCCGCGCACGATGCGCTGCGCCAGGCCCTCGACGATGGCGGTCTTCCCGACGCCCGGCTCGCCGATCAGCACCGGGTTGTTCTTGGTACGGCGGCTGAGGATCTGGATGACCCGGCGGATCTCCTCGTCTCGCCCGATCACCGGGTCCAGCTGGCCCCGGCGGGCCTCTTCGGTGATGTCCCGACCGTACTGCTCGAGCGCCTCGTAGGTGCTCTCGGGGTTTGGTGAGGTGACGCGCTGCGAACCGCGCACCGTCTGCAGGGCCTGGAGCACGCGATCGGTGCTGATGTTGTGGCGCTGGAACAGCTCCTGCACCCGGCGCTCGCCCTGCTTGATCAGTGCCAGGAGCAGGTGCTCGGTGCTGACGTACTGATCGCCGAACTGTTGGATCTCGTCGTGGGCCGCAACGAGTACATCGCGCAGGGCCCGGCTGAGGCCGGGCTCGCCGCCGCCGCTGACTTTCGGCAGAGTATTGAGGGCGCTGTTCACCTCCAGGCGGAACTGCTGCAGGTCCACCCCCATGCGGGTGAGGACCTGGGGCACAACGCCCTCCGGCTGCTCCACCAGCGCCTTGAGCAGGTGGAGCGGGAGTACCTCTGCCTGTTGATTTTGCTGGGCGATCTGCTGGGCTGCCAGGACCGCCTCTTGGGCTTTCTGAGTGAAGCGATTGATGTTCATCGAACTGATTCCTCCGGCTTGTTAGCGCTCAGACACTAGGGGAGCCCGGCGGTTGAAACCG
>DOUV01000373.1 GCA_003520455.1 Chloroflexota bacterium
GACCCCCGCGCCCAACCGCGTCGCCTGGAGAGCTGGCCGGCCCACTCGATGGCGGCGGCGTGGGCGCGAAATGATCACCCAGACGGTGTTCAGTTCCTCCACCTCACCCTGATCCCTGATCAACGTGGAGCTGTTCGCGCATGGCAACGTTGGGCGCGATAGTTTCAACCCCTCGCCGAGCCACTCGCGCCACCGCGCCCACTGGGCGATCCCGCTCATCGTCTGCTCGCCGGCCAGTTTCGCCAAGATCATCACCGTCACGACCACCGCCACTTGGTACCGCACCCCCCGCCGCTGGCGCCGATCCCTCACCCCTTCCAGCGCCGCACCCAACGACGTTGGTTCGACTTCCACCGCGCCCGCCGGCACCGTCGTTCCGCTCAGAAAGGTGCTCGACTCCATCGTGCAGTCCTGTCGGTGTCCATGGGTTTTGGGTTCGCAGCCCCCATTCTACCCCTGAAAGGGCTGTTGGCTTCCCCCTCTTGGGCGACTTTTGAGATGCCCTGGCATTCGTTTTCCTCACTATAGGGGGTCTGCCCGGACGAGGATCGTCGCGCGGGACGTTGCCAGCGTTCCAGAGGCAGTGGACGGCGGTAGCGCGTTGGATACTCACACCGAGGGCGATCTCCCCATCAACGCGCAGGGGAGCGAAAATATTCGAGAAAGGCATGAGTGCCGCCCCTGCCGCCGCTTTCCGGTGATGCCCCCATGGACCGGCACTCGGCGCGAACATCGTCGGGCCCTGACAGGCCTTGCGAGTCACGCCGGGGCTCAGCGTTTGCGTAACCTGTGCTGGCGGTGCCAGGCCAACGCCTCGAGCGCGGGCCAGAGGACTTGCTCGGCCGGGCCGATGATGCTCCGACCTGCTAATGTTGAAAGGTGTCCGGGGAAGTTGTGGTTGGATGCCAACTGGGTTGAGGAGACAACCAGATCGTGTGAGGAGACACTCACCAGACCCTCATCGAAGGACCAATGGCAGAGCCGGCAGAGAGCCATGCCGTTGGTCGGACGGTCATCGCGGCTGATGCTCCAGGGGATGATGTGAGCCGCATCCACGACGGTGTGTCCGTCAGGCGTCACCACGCGGATCCCACAGAGCCCGCAGCGATGCTCGTAAGCGGTGACAATAGCGCGGCGGGAGCCGGGATCGCGAAAGAGGCGAAAGCCTTGATCCCGCGCCTCCGGCCAATAGCGCTCCTCGCCTGGAGGCGTCTCTTTAGCCTGTTTCGTGCCCGCCTACTCTAACTCCATCCGGCTCAACATCGCCCGCCATCTTTCGCCAATTTCGCGATTCTTCCTGCTTGTAAGAATTCACGAAATCCTCAAATCCGTTGCGCATATTGTGGCGAAACGCTCGCGAAACCATCGAATCTCCAAATATTTGGAATGAGCGACTCCGGTAGTGAGAATTGAGTGCATACATGAGCCTCTGCAAATCTACGTAGTCGCTTACAGAGCCCTCGTTCATGTAGAGAAAGGGATAGAGCTTGCCGTTCAGCATGTGCAAGTCCTCATCCCAGCCTCGTTCCTGAAAGTAGGGGAGGTATCGATGGTAGAGAGCAGTGGACGGAACCGGAGTGAAGAGCATCGGGATAATGGAACCGACGATCTCGGAGACGAAGAGAACGCTTTTCACTACGTCGTCGATGCGCTCGCCAGGCAGACCATAGAGGACGAATGCATTGACATCCATGTGGCGGAGGTCGAAACCAGCGCGCTCGCACATCCGGGCCGCCTGGACAAAGTGCTCCAACTTGACGTGACGGCGGTTGAGCTGGCGGAGGTAGTGGTCATCGATGCTTTCACAGGGCAGGTAGATCTTCTGGAGATTGGCCTCTTTCAGCAGATCCACCAGGCGCTGAGACTGGCTGAGGAATTTCGAATCCAATCCCTCTGGCGCGTAGAGCCGGTAGAAGCGGGAGTCATCGGCAATCAGGGCCTCCAGGAGCGGCTGGAGATTCTGCTCGTGATCCCAGAGCAGGAAATCGGCATAGAAGGCAAAGTCTTTGATGCCGTAGGTATCCTGGGCAGTCTGCATCTCGGCCAGGATATCCTTGACCGGGCGGTAGCGCACCTTGCGCATCCCGGCGTTGATGGTGAGCTGGGCACAATAGGCGCAGTTGAACGGACAACCCCGGGCCGGGGTAATAATCGCATAGCTGGGCGGGGCCTCGTAGAGCGAGAGATCGGGCCAGAGGTCGTTTGCTTCTTCGACCTCACCCTGTACAACGATATCCGGCCGGACGAACTCGGCCGCATGTTGGGGTGCAATCGAGGGGTAGATACCGCCGAGCAGGATCAGCGGCTTCTTGTTTCCCCAGCGGCGGCGGAGCCTCCCCACCAGATCGCGCGCCGATTCCCACCAGTAGCTCATCACTGCGCCGATCCACACTTCGTCGGGTGGGCTGTCCACGGTGAAGCCGCGCTCGTCGAGCCAGGCATCAAACTCGTCCCAGCTTTTCCCAAAGTGGTACTTCCACAGTTCCAGGCACTGGCCCTCCTTCTCGATGCGATACGGCGGTGCCTTCGGGGCCGGCGTGTTCTTCTCGACGAAGGATTCACCTGGTGCAATCCGGCGCCGCGCCACGACCCGCTTCTCGCCCTTTTCACCTCTTTCGTGTTTCCCTCTTTCGCCTCTTTCGTGTTTCCCTCTGGCTTCCATGAAGTCGAAGAACTCACGCCGCTTGTAGCCTAGATCCCCCAGGAGGCGGGCAATCCGCAACAGCCCGTATGGCTGTGACCACTCCGCCCAATATTGCGTATCATAGACCGGTGGATTGATCAGAAGGGCCGTCTTCTCCCTCGGCTCACCCGACAGGTCGGAGGTCTTGAAGCGGTAAGCAATTTCGCCAATTTCGCGATTCTTCATTCGTACCATGGAGACTCCCGTGATTGCTTATCAGGTGGTCATGCTTCCCGTTTCAGGAGGTGTATGGACGAAGCGCCGCACACCCAGAGGTTTCTCTCCAAAATTAACCAGCAGGCAGAGGCGATAGCCCCCTTGATGGAGGTACAGGAGGCATTGCTCGATATCCTCGGGCAGGATGGCGCTCCTGGCCTTCGTTTCCAGGATCAACTCGTCCGAATCGCTGGGGATGATAAAGTCCACCCGCCGTTTGGTCACGATGACCCCATCGTACACGATGGGGATCTCCACCTCGCGCTGGAAGAACAAGCCACGTTTGGCGAGTGCCACCGCCAGTGCACGTTGGTAATCCACCTCCATACAATGAACGCCCAATTGACGCTGAACATCAATGCAGGCGCCGATCACAACGTAGGACAGTGAACCAAAATCGTAACCCTTCTGTGAGCGGCGAGATGGCATAGGGGTACTCTCATGGGTGTGCGGGGAACACCTGGAACACGAAGGTCACGGAAGGACACGAAACACTGCGAAAGAATTTCGTGCCTTTCGCGCCCTTTCGCGGATTCCGTGGTCCAATCCCTCACCGCAACTCCGCCAGACTCTCCTGAATTTCCCGCAGTTCCTCATCTGTCAGCCCCCACAACTGCGCCGCCAGCCGGTCAATCTCCCCTTCGATGGCCTGGACTTGCGTCGTATCGCCTGCGGCCGTGGCTTCATGTGCCCGTTCGGATAGGGCGGCGAGTTGGCAATGGAGAACGTTTTGCGAATCGAAACGAGGAACGTTCACATTTTCCAGAATATGGGTATCCATCTGAATGTTCACCGCATATGACAAAGTCACAAACTGGGCCGGCGACGAGTTGAGTACAGCGCATACGTAATGCGCTGCAGCCTTTTCTTCGAAAGGGACTAACATCAGCTTATGATCTGGTACGATGCTGCGGTTTTCACCAGATACAACAGCTACTGTTAACCGGCTGGCCTGCTCTCGCCACACCACCTTATGCGGTGCAAAGGTATACTCACCAACATTAAACATTGAGTAGAAGGGGTCGGTCTCTCGGAAATAGCGTCGGTAGCCGGAACGCTGCCGCAGCAACTCCTCGAAGCGCTTGAGATACGTGTAGGTCTTAGGAAACTGTACAGCCATCGTACCTTCTGGTACGGCTTTCAAGCCCATATCGGCCTCATGTGTGAGCAGAATATGAGCCTGAGGTACTGCTTGCCAGCGGGTTACGTCACGCCCACGTAGTAGTGGGTAAACTAGATCAGGCTCGATAGCTACTTGAACATTTTCTATGTTTTTTCTTGAACCTTCCTTTAGGTTACTCACCACCCATAGATCCGGACCAACAGTTACAACTTCCAGCCAATAAACACCATTCAGCCATGTGCAAGTACCTGCTCTAGCTTTGTAGTCCGCTGTACCAAGCACTTTCTTCACAGCTTGAAGTGCCCGGCGACGTCCTGTGATCCAGGGCGAAGTAAGATCATTTTCGTCCACCGGTTGAGCAACAAATTGACGTATAACACTCATAGTCTGGGCTTCTTCTAGCGAGGCATCTTCCGGTATTCGCCCCCGGGCAGCCTTGCGCCAAAGGTTGTAGGGTACAGGATACTTTGTCTTACGCCCACGCTGCAGAATAACCACCGCCGTGCGGTTGCTGGCACCCTCGAAGGGTGCGATCTCAACCATATCATCAACAGCAACGACCCCTATCGGAGTACCATCTCCTAACTGAAACCGTCGAAAACCTTGTCCTCCACCTGCAGTTTTGAATACACTCTGAGTGATCACGAAGCCGAGTCGCCCATCCGGCTTGAGGTAGTCGTCCAAGGCAACGTATGTCAGTAAAACAGAGATATCGTCCTTTGCCTTGCCCAGAATGGCATCGTAACCTTTATGACTGAAGAGGTTATGTTTTGCCCAAAGTGGCACGATCTCTTGCCGATATTCGCCGGGCAGGCTCTCCCAATTCACCCACGGTGGATTGCCCGCCACGCAGTCGAACCGGCCCTGGAAGAGCGGTGCGAAGGCGTTCTTGATAATGCGCGCCCAGATGCCGTTGATACCCTGCCGTTCCAACTCCCGAAGCTGCTCGTACAAAGCAACCGCCGCGCTAATTTCAGCCTCATCTTTGGCCCCATCCAAGGGGAAAGTACGCAAGAGGCGATCTTTGAACTGTTCCGCCGTCAGGCCGACCTGAACGCTCTCCTCTAGAAGATCGGCCAGTTGATCGATGTAGCGCGCGTCCACGAGGGAACGGGGGACGGTAAAGCGCCCGACGGCAGTATTGAAACTATAGCCGTGTTGGCTGAAAAGATCGGTGCCGAGACTCGGGGTGAGGATGGAGTCAGCCAGATAGACCGGGATGGTGATCTCGCCCGGCCGGTGAGCCAACAGATCACCCAGCGCTAGCAGATAGTTCGTGCGTGCGCTAATCACGGCCAGGGGATTCAGGTCAAAGCCGACGACGTTGTTCAAGGCACGCTCTAACACCTGAGCAGGTGGCAGCATTTTCTCCTCGGCATAGTGCCGAACACGCTTGAGGGCCAGCACCAGGAAGGTGCCCGAGCCGCATGCCGGGTCCAGCAGGCGCTTGCGGGGATCGCCTTCGTAGCCGAGTTGGTTCAGCAGGCGCTCGGCCAGCCAGTCGGGCGTGTAGTACTCGCCCAAAGCGTGGCGCAGCTTCTTGGGCACCAGGTTCTGGTAGAGCTCCTTGAGCAGGTCGCGCGTCTCCTCGGGATCAACATCCAAAGTGACCAGCGAGTAATTGGCGAGGTCGCCGATCAACCGCCGCAGGGCGCCATCCAGTGGCTCATCCCAGATATCCAGGTACCATCCAAAGAAGTCGCCCTCCAGGAAGTTGCGGATGCCCAACTGGGCGAAGAGGCCGCCGCGCTCCATGTCCGCCAGGTAGGCGCGCAATCTATCGCTTGTGTAGTTAGCCACTGCTGCCAGGCCGGTGCCGATTTTGGGCATCAGGTAGTGGTGGGCGACCTGGAGCGCCAGCAGCTTGATGAAGGTGGCGTAGTAGGTATGGATGGCGAAGAAAAGACGCTCGGCGTTCGGGTTTTTGTCCTTCACGGCGTAGGATCTCGCCAATCCGCTCACGTTAAGCTGGGTGCTACCTTCTTCGTAACCGGTGATCTCACTGAATTGCAGCTTCCACTGCTTGAACAGGACCTGAGTCTTGGGGTCGTCGGCCCTGCTCAGCGCCGTGTAGAGCACCGGCACGACCCGGCGAGCAACGTTGCTGTTCTCTCCGAAGTCGCGCACCAGGTTCTCAGGGGTGAGGGCCAACTCGGTTGAAAGCGAAAGCAAATAGCGGAGGAAAGTTTCGGTCGAATGAGCGTTCACTGGCACCGGATCGTCTACACGCCAGTGGTCGTCGCGGTAGCGCACAAAAATGTAGAACGAGCCGTCCAGCACCACCCCGGCCAGCCGCTCTTTTTTGTGACGGTCCAGCCGTTCCAGCCCTTCGATGTACTGCTTGACCTGGGTAATTGCGTGTTGATTGTGCCGGTAGTCGTTCCTTGCCCGTAGGGAGCCGGGCGGCTCATACTCGATGACGAAGCGATTGTAAACAGCATCGGCGCGCCCATTGATGAGCGTGCGCTCGCGGTCGAGGTTCAGGCCAACGTCGAAGTTGCGTGCGAAGCGCTCCAAGACCCTTTCTACTTCCGCCACCAGGTCGGCTTCGTTCGAGGAGCGCCTAGCGGCTGCCTGGATGTCACGTGCGATCTCCGGTGCCCGCTCGCGGACGAAGGCTTCGAGGTCGGTGGGAGAATAATTCATCGGCGCCTATCCTGTTGTCCTCGATAAAACTCCAGATCAAGAATTACCTCAGCTCCGGAGGCCCGATACCGAATCGCTTTGATGTTGGGATTTTGCTCAGCAACAAGAATGCTATCTCGTACCAATGCCTCGACTTGATACGGGTCCCGGTCTTGGCGTCGAAATCGGCTCGGAACTGGCAAGTGGTGTGCAAACTCCCGTGTAACTCCTCGCAAGCCAGAAGTCCCAATAGCCCAAATCACATTCGATGCAAGGTTCTCAAGAATAGCAACAGCGTGTGGGTCGGCCAAAGTGGCCAGTACCGCAATGGCCAGGGTCGAGTCAAACGAGCCAGCATGAGCTTGCGCGACATCAAGTTGCACAAACCGAGGATACTCAGGTTGGAACCATCGGGAGGGATAATTGGACCAGCGCCAACCTGGCGCAAGGATACCTTCCGCTACTAAGAGGTCGTGAGCCACTTTATCGGCAATGCGTTGCAGATTTATCTGAATCACTCCCAAGGAAAGTAAATCGACTCGTTCGCCAATGATTCCCATCTCGATCGGCGGAGTCTCGAGAGAGACATAAGTTGACATCTCTCCATCTCTCCTTTCTTCCTGGGCATCCCTTCAGAACTGCTCTTGCCGGTATGACGGTTTCGGGAAGATAACCTTCACCGGCTGGCGGTAGACCGCGTGGTTGATCAGTAGTTCGCCTTTACCCAGACGGGTCATGGCCATTTTGAGGTCGTTGTCCAGGAAGCGGTAATCTGGCTGGCCAACTTCCTGCGCACCAGTACGACCGAGAATTTTGGTGGCGCTGTTACCCGTCACCCGACCATGGACGGCGCTCATGAACTGCTGGGCCGAGATCAGAATGACACCCAGCGAGCGGCCGCGCTCGGCAATATCCAGCACCTGCTCGGTAATCGGAGAAGTCCTGGTGCCGCTTGGGGCGTATTTGTTAAGCTCATCGACGAAGAAGATGATCTTCTCCGGCATCTCGCTCTCCTCGATGCGGTTCTCGACTTCCTCTGCCTTCAAGGCGTAGATGGTACGGAGGAGGTCACCGAAAACCAGCGTTTGCTCTTCATCCTTGAGCTTAGCAATATCGACCACGTATGTGTACCCACCCCTAATGTTGGTGATCTCGTCGGCCAATACCTTTTCGTTGCTCTTTCGCGAGTTAACAAAGATCCCGGTCTGCCGCGTTTCTACCAACCGCCGCAGGTGGCGGCGGAACTTGCCCACCGAGGAGGGTCGATTGTCGCCAAAGCCTTTGCTTTTGTTCTCTTTGGGGTCGAAGAGGGGTAGACCATATAGGAGATTTTGCCAGCTACGCACGTTCTGGAATGCTTTGTCGCCGCGTCCTTCCAGGCCCTGCATGATGTCGCCAATAATCGACTCCATCGTGTTGGTCGGATCCGAGACGTTGGTGAAGAGCAGGTCTAGCTTATCAGCGGTGCTATCTAGATCGTAGGCATAAAGAGTGTAGATCGGAGGCTCGATGAAGCTGTTGAGCTGCCCCTTGGGACCTCGGGGCAGCAAGTAGCGCACGTTGCTAAACGGCTTTGGCTCCAGACCCAGTGCTTCCCACATCTCTTTTTGCTCGGGGGGCAGCTCTGGACCGCGTTGATCAACCATCAACAGGTCGCCTTGCTTGACGTTGAGAATGATCACCGCAATCTTGTCGGGTTCATCCGCTGTCTGGAGGATAGACTGCAGCAGAAACATCGCGTAGCTGGTCTTGGTTGCCAAGCCACTGATGCCCGAAATGTTGACGTGCGCGGATTCCGGCCCCAAGACAAATTTGCGGTCCAGGTAGGCGACGGTGGACGCGCCGTTGCTCATCTTGATCAGGCCGGCAGGAACGCGATCAGCCGGATCCATCTGGTCAATACCGAGGGCAGTCTCGATTCCGGCCTTGTCGGCGAAGTAGACCAGTCGCTCGCTGGGCACAGGCATGTAGATATCGCTATTGTTGCTCAGCACATTTGCCGATGCGACAGTCGTCCCCTGGCGATTGGTATTGGGTTGCTCGTTGAGCTGGCCGAAGTTGCTGGAGATAAAATTCGCCAGGTGATTCGGAGCATCAGTACGATGCTCCAGCATCGTTACCAGGCCATAGGTACGGCTGGGCGGTTCGCCAGGCTGGTTGACCTGCTCCACCGCCACAATATCAAAGGGGTTGACGATGACGTCATCGGGCAGCCAGAAGGCGAATTTATCGGAAGTGATGGCTTCCCGCTCGGTGGCCGAAGTACGGCCGACGGCCTGAGGCACTTCGTTGGGTGAGCTAGCTCCATCGGGACGAGCTTCGCTGCTCACAGCAATCGGAATGGTCGCATCACTCATGATCTTGGTTCCTCCCTTGTTTACACCGCAAGCTGGCTCAGTGCTTGCTGCAGTGAACGCGGCCAGCGGATCATGCCCATCAACACGTCTTTCGAGTAGAACCCGGTCTTGATGGTTTGCTCTGCCAAGAAGATTGGGTAGAGGTGGCAGTGCCAACGGGCATCGCGACCATACGGGGTTACATTCCGCTCGGCGACGAGCGCACGCGATAGAAGATCGATCAAGTCAGCGTCCACTGGCTTTTGGTCTGGTGTGGGCAGCTCGACTTTGACCACTCCCATCAATGGGTAGTCCACCTGCTTCTGTTCCCTCAGGCGGACATACCAGAAAGCGACCTTGCCGCCGTGAGCGCTGAAGGCAACCGTTCGACAGGCGTACGGTAAGCCAGCCAGGATGCTCGTAATATCTTTCCGCGCGCCACGCCTTCGCCCAAAAAGGAATTCCGGGTCCTTCCGGAAGTTCTTGGCGACACCGATCATGAAGGGCGTCTTGATAAACTCATCTAGCTTGACGGCGCCGTCGAGGATCAGCCAGGTCTCCTCGCCACGCAACCCGTCAGTCACGTCAATCACCTGGATTTCGAGCTTATGCATGCGGTTGCGCGCAATTCCACCGGCTCGCGTCCGCAGGTTCTCAATCGTTGCCTCGCCCGGCGTTGTGGCGTTCTTCTCCGTCGTGTCAATGACTTCGAAGTAACCATCTGGGGTATCAAGCTTCTTGAGGGCCTGCCACAAGGTATCGGACACGCCCAGTTCCCCACGTGGTAAGAGCAACAGGATGCGCTGGCGCGTCCCAAGCGGGCGCACGTTGCCACCGTCGTCCCGTTGCATGACCGCTGCTCCAATTTGAGCCAGCTCGATTGGAAACGAGCGGTTTCCTTCAATGCCGGTGGCAAGATAGTAGGTGCGCAGACTGCCATCGATGAAGAAACGGTAGAGATGGTTTTGTGGACGGTACAGAGGCGGTGTTGGACGGTAAATGTTGCGCGGGTCGGGGGTGGGTGTCTCAAGGAAGTCCGTCACCTGGCGACTGTCCGCGTTGATAAGCATATCCTCGATCTCGTCCTGGTCCGGACGTAGGAGGTCCTCGACGGCACCGCCCACAGCCGGCAAGATATCGAGGTTCTCATCGAGCATAGCCAGTACTGGGTTGAGAAAGTCTAGTAACCTCATTTCGTGTCTCCGTTACCAGAAACAGTATTAAGGCAAGCTCCACAGCGGTCTTGCAACGAAAGCATTGGCCGAGCCTGGAGAATCGGTGTGGCCTCCTCTCTTTAAATCCAACTAAGCCAACCCTTCGATTATTTGTCCTTGGCCATCACCAAGTCGCTCCATCCAAGGCATTTCGAGTGCGGAGAAAGCCGACGATGCACTTCGTACGGCCGCCATTAGCCGCGAAGGCTACCATCCCCGCCGCAGCCACCCGCACCCGCCCTGAACTAAAAAAGCCCACGCCTCGATCATAACGCGCAGCGTGGGCCAGGGCCGGCACGAAGAAATCGGCCACCAGGTCGGAGGAGGAGGTATCCATTGTCGGTGGCAACGACAGGTTCGTCAGCAACACGGTGACCCTGGCCTCGACAGTGGCTCTGCCGGTTGCGATGCGCAGCGCCACAAGCAGGAGAGAAATTAGAGCGGGCGATCAGCCCGATTGAGGTTTCTACTGGTGTGACGCCATTCTATCATGGGAACTGTCGTCAGGGCAAGGGGTATGACACCGTTTTTGGTTGAAATTGTGGGTGGTTTGGGGACGCAACCCGCCAGCATGCTCGACAGGCTATGGTCGTTACTTGAAGAACTCCGTCGGAGAGAAGAGAGAGTGCTCGCGTGCACGCACCCCTCGAAGCGCCCTTGTTCGTTGGCTGCCACACTGTCGCGGCCTTGCCGGCGAGAGAAGGTGACCGATCGAGGAAAAGATCGAAGATAACGTCAGTGTCAAGCAAAGCGCGCGTCAGGTGTACTTCTCGATCAAATAGCGGATGTGGGCGCTGGCGAGATCATCGTCGGAAGGCATCGGGCCTCAACACTCCGTGCACCGTCCGGCCAAACAGGATACTGTTCATGTCGAAGGTGACCTCGGTGCCAGGCAGGGCCGCGCCGATCAAGCCACAGACCCCGGCCAGCGCCCGCGAGTCCACCGTCTGGCGGAACACCCTCGGCAGGGCCGTGGTTTCAATCGAGTAGTTCACGCCGATGCCGGTGATCCGCTGGATCTCCTCGACGGCGTTGATCATTTCGGTCGCGCCCAACTCCCGCGCCATCTCCAGCCGGCTGGGTTTGATATCCACAGCAACGATCGTGGTGCAACCGACCATCCTGTGGCCGAGCACAGCGTCGTTTGCTACTTCCACCTCACCCTGTACGCCGGTGTGTTCCTCTCGACGAAGGATTCACCCGGTGCAATCCGTCGCCACGCCATGACCCGCTTCGCGCCTCTTTCGCCTCTTTCGTGTTTCCCTCTTTCGCCTCTTTCGTGTTTCCCTCTGGCTTCTATAAAGCCGGAAGAGCCCACGCCGCTTGTATCCCGGATTCCCCAGGAGGCGGGCAATCCGCAACAGCCCGTATGGCTGTGACCACTCCGCCCAATATTGCGTATCATAGACCGGTGGATTGATCAGAAGGGCCGTCTTCTCCTTCGGCTCACCTGACAGGTCGGAGGTCTTGAAGCGGCAAGCAATTCGTATTTTCGCCCGTTTCGCGTTTCCGCTCATAGCGACTCCCCTGATGGCTGATCAGGCTGTCGTGCTTCCCGTTTCAGGGGGTGTATGGACAAAGCGCCGCACCCCCAACGGTTTCTCTCCAAAGTTAACCAGCAGGCAGAGGCGATAGCCCCCTTGATGGAGATACAGGAGGCATTGTTCGACATCCTCGGGCAGGATGGTGCTCCTGGCCTTCGTTTCCAGGATCAACTCGTCCGAATCGCTAGAGATGACAAAGTCCACCCGCCGTTTGGTCACCAGGACCCCATCGTACACGATCGGAATCTCCACCTCGCGCTGGGCGAACAAATCCCGTTTGGCCAGCGCCACCGCCAATGCACGTTGGTAATCCACCTCCATACAATGAACGCCCAATTGACGCTGCACATCAACGCAGGCGCCAATCACAGCGTAGGACAGTGAACCGAAATCATAACCCTTCTGGGAGCGGCGAGATGGCATACGGGTATCCTCATGAGTGTGCAGGGAACACCTGGAACACGAAGGTCACGGAAGGACACGAAACACCGCGGAAAAATTTCGTGCCTTTCGCGCCCTTTCGCGGATTCCGTGGTCCAACGGTCCAC
>DOUV01000376.1:0-7336 GCA_003520455.1 Chloroflexota bacterium
TGGTACGGCCGCGGCTGTGGCCAGGCTGATGCCCAGGAAGAGCAACGCCGTGAGCGCCGCCAGGGCCGCGGGCCCCCAGGGCCGTCGCCGGCTTGGGCTGACTTGGGACCGGGGTGTCTCCTTCATGGTAGCGTTTCCTGCTTTCGGTCTGCGTGGACCTGCGTGCGTTCGTCTGCGGCCCGCGGAAACAAAGACTGCTGCCGTCAGCAGTAATCTAGCAGGGCGATGTTGAACTCGTGTTGAAAGGGTCGTCAGCCGGCCAGAGGGGGCGGTGGCTTGCTCTGTTCGAGGATCCAGCGGCTGTAGAAGGCCCGCCCGGGATGTTGCGCCCACAATGCCTGGACGCGCCCATAATGCTGCCACGCAGCATCCAGGTGGCCGGCACGGGCCTCGGCGGCAGTCAGGGCCAGGTGCCAGACGTCGTCGGGGAGGGCCTGTCCGGCCGCCTCTGCCACGGCGACCGCCCGCTCGCGATTCACTCGGGCCTGCTCCTCATCGCCGGTGCAGTGGAGCCCGGCCAACGACAGCCATAGATAAACTTCGGCCAACCACTCGGTCGGATCCATCCGCTCCCCAACGGTTCGGGCATGCTCCAGACAGCCCGCGGCCTCGGGCCAGCGGCCCTCGCAGGCCCACGCCAGCCCCAGGTGAGTCCACGCCGCCATCTCAACCCAGGTCTCGCCCGAACGGGACCAGGCCTCAGCAGCCCGTTGGTACCAGGCCCGGGCACCGGCCAGGTCGCCCTGGGCCAGTACCACGTCGCCCCGGTTATGGCACGAGTAGCCGATGCCACCCAGGTCTCCCTGGCGCTCCGCCATAGTCAGCGACTGCTGGAAGAGATCGGCCGCCTCCGGCCAGCGCCCCCAGTGGCGAAAGGCCTCGCCCGCGTTGATCAAGACCGAGTGAATGGCGTCGTATTCGCCCCAGAGCAGTGGCCCTTTCGCCCGGAAGGCCTCCGGCCGGCGCCGCTCGAGGATGCCCACTGCCTGCCGGGCATAGTGCTCGGCACCGGACGGACCATGCCAGCCCGAGCCCATGATGGCCCAGCGGGCGTAGACCCTGGCGGCCTCGAGGGGACCAACCTGGTCCACACCGAGCCGGTCCACCTCATCCACCGCCTGGCGCAGCATCTCCTCAGAGGGGCCCGCGTGCCCGAGACGATTCTCATTGTGGGCCAGCTTGTAGAGCAGGCGGACGCGGTCGGCTGGCGCGATCGCGTGGCGCCCGGCGGCCTCGAACTCATGCTGGGCCGGAGCATACTGGCCGGCCGCCTGGTAGAGGTCTCCTAATCGCTCGTGGACTTCCCGCAGCGCCTCCGCTGCCGGGCGGAATCCGTCTTGCCCCACCACGGCCAGAGCGGACCGGTAGTGACCGATGGCCTCGGCCTGGGCGTAGAGGCGCGTGGCGTGCCAGCCCGCGCGCAGCCGGTACTGGAAGGCCCGATCCGGCCGGCCGGCCTGGTGGAAGTGATAGGCCAGGGTGCCGGCGATGTCGTCGAGCGCGCTGGCATGGTGCGTTTCAAGTGCCTCGCCGGCCTTGCCGTGCAACCAGCGCCGCCGGTCCTCCCCGATGCCCTCATAGACCACCTGGCGGATTTTGTCGTGGCTGAAGATGTGGCCGTCGACGCCCTGCTCGCGAATGAGCAGCACGCTCGTCAGATGGTCGAGATGATCGAGCAGGATATCCCGGCGCCAGGCCCGCATCTGACCGAGGACGGGCCGCCGGAACTCGCGGCCAAGGACGGCCGCCGCCTCTAAAACCCCGCGCTCCTCACTGCCCAGCCGCACGAGCCGGCGTTGGATCACCTCATGCATCGTGGCCGGCAGGCCCGAGAGGCGGATGAGGTCCGGGGCTGGCGCTGACCAGGCACCCGCCTCGTCGGCTGTGAGCAGACCATCTTCGAAAAGGGCCTGGAGCACGGAGAGCAGAAAGAGGGGGTTGCCCTCGGTCTCTCGATAGAGCCTCTGTCCGAGAACAGAGCCTTGGGTCTGCGAGCCCGATAGCATTTGCAGAAGCCGGACGACGGCTGCGGGCGAGAGCGGCGCCAGCATCAGGCGGTAGAGGACTCCGCAGCGTTTGAGGCCCCACAAGAGTCTGGCCAACGTCTCTTCCTCGTCGGCCGCGACCTCCTCCGAACGGAGAGTACCCAAGACGAGTACAGACTCCTGCGCTGCGCGCCGGGCAAAGAAAGCCAGGAATTCGAGGGTTGCCTCGTCGGCCCAGTGGAGGTCATCGAGGAAAAACAGCAGCCCGCGGCTCGTTTCGGTGTCTCCACTTCTCGGGTCCCGTCGCCCTGCCGCTTGACTCACCGCTAACATAAACTGCGCGAGGGCTTCGAACAGTCGAGCCTTCTCTTGTTCGGGTGGAAGCGGGGGGTTGGGCGGCAGGTCGGGTTGGGCCAGGCGCAACTCGGGGAACAGCTCCGCCAGGGCTGTACGCCACGCGAGAGGGAAGGAAGGGAGGAAGGGTGGAAGCCACGTAGTCCCTGCCTGCCCCCTGGTCTCTGCGACCTGCAGTCGCAGGCGCAGGGCCTCCACGACCGGTTGGTACGGTTGTTTGCCTTCTCCCTCCCGGCAATAGCCCTCCAAAACTGTGATGCCTCGCGATCGGGCATAGTCCACCACCTCCGCAGCCAGGCGGCTCTTTCCAACACCGGCCTCGCCCTCAATGAGGACGACCCGGCCGCCGCGCGCGCCGTGCTCCAGATGATCGATCAGCCAGGCCTGCTCGGTCTCACGACCGACAAACGGGGTGCGACCGAGCGAGAGCGGGAGCTGACGCAGCCGTTCGATGGCCGCAGATGGTGGGTAGATCCCCCGGTGGCTGGTGATCGCGCGGTGGCGGATTTGGTCGGCCAGAGTGACAGTCTCTGGAAAGGGCTCGATGTCAAGTTCCTCAGCCAGGGCCTGGCGACACTCTTCGTACGCCCGCAACGCGAGGGCCAAATCGCCCGCGTGGTAGTGGTAGAGCATCAACTGGCACCAGACGCTTTCGCGGCAGCGGTCTGCTGCCAGTACCTCGCGGCACAAGGCCACCGCCCGCCGGTAGCGTCCCTGCCGGGCACAGGCCTCGGCGAATCGGGTCAGGAGAGTGAAGTACAACTCGCGCAGTCGCTCGCGCTCGGCCACGGCCCAGTCGGCGTAGCGCTCCTCTTCCAGGTAGTCGCCCCGGTAGAGGTTGCTGGCTGCTTGCATCTGGCTGATGGCGTCCTGGCCAGGGAGGCTGTCGGCGGGCAGTGCCGGGCTGGCGACCAGCCGGGCGAATTCGTCGACATCGAGCCAATAGTCTGCGCTGGTATCCCAGGTGTAGCCGGACCCGGTTGTTAACACGAAACAGGAGAGGGCTCCCCGCGGCAGGTCCGGTTCGAGGGTCCGGCGTAACTGGCTCACCGCCACTCGCAGGTTCCGGCCGGACGCGTTGGGGTCGAGGCCGGGCCACAACCAGTCCATCAACTGCTCTTTGGTCAGCGTATGCCCGCGGAAGGTGAGGAGAATCTTGCAGAGAAGTTTATTCTTCTGTGTCTTCCAGGCAGAATCCGGGACGAGCGTGTCACCGTGAAGCATCTGGAAGGGTCCCAGGGTGTGGATGCGCAGGCGCATACAGCTCCCCTCTCGATAGGTTCTCGGACCAGTGAGCCCACTGTTGTGCCACGCAGGGTGCCCGAGGCCGTGGAGGGAAGGAGGCCGGAGGCGGCACAGCAGGGTGTCGTCGCAACTGGCACGAATATACCACGCGCGTGGGCACGAATCAATCGCCTCACTGGTCCAGTCGTGGCCTGCCGGTAGCGGGGAGCCGGCAGGCCAGAGCGCGGGTTAAGGAGTCAGACTTCCGAAGTCTCGGAAGACTTCGGAAGTCTCCGATCACGCGCCGCCGTCGACGCCTTGACCCGTGTTCTGGAAGCAGGTCGTGGTCAATACCTTCGCGAGCCTGACCGCCGACCGTTGCCGGTGGTGAAGTGGCCGGTGGAGTGGAAAGGTCCTCAGAGTGGGAGTGGCAAGCACCGAGGGGCTACTGGACGTCAATCGCCAACAGCTTCGTTCGGGCCGTTGCGTCTTTGAGGCTCGTTCTTCGGATCGCTCTCATTGAAATATGGTATTCCAGGGAGGCGGCGGCACTGCCGTCGCCTCCCCGACGCCACTTTGACGCTTATGTTTCAGCGGCGGCCGTCACGCGCCAACGTTCTCGGTGGCGAATGCCATTCCGCGTCGCAGTGCCTGTTTGTCAGGTTCGAGGACCTCGCGATGGCGCAAGCCCAGACGCTCGTCCAGGACCTTCTCCACCGTCTCAATCTCGACCACGCCCGTTGCGGCGATCAACGCCCCGAGCATCACGGCGTTGGCAATCTGGGGAAATCCCAACCCCGCAGCGATCGCCTTTGCCGGTATAGCAATCTCCCGAATATCCGTGCGACCGGAGCGTTCTGCCACCAAGGTCGAGTCCACCACCACCACACCCTTCGGTTTCACCAGTGGAGCATACCGCTGCATCGACGGGGGATTGAGGATGAGCGCGGCTGTCGGGTGGTGTGTGAGCGGTGAGCCGATCTCTTCGTCGGAAATGATGACCGTGCAGTGGGCCGTGCCGCCGCGCATCTCGGGGCCGTAGGACGGAATCCAGGTTACGTGTTTGTCTTCTGCCAGGGCCGTGTAGGCCAGCAATTGGCCCGCGAACAGCACCCCCTGGCCGCCAAAGCCTGCAAATATAATTTCCTCGTGCATCGCCAGTCCTATCTCTTCATCAGCGGCTTGACGTCGTCAAGCACTTTGCAATCACCCAGCGGGTAGTAGGGCACCATCGCGTCCTCGATCCATTGCAGCGCTTCGGGCGGCGACATGCCCCAGTTGGTCGGGCAGGCCGAGAGCAGCTCAACCATCGAGAAGCCCAGCCCGGCAAGCTGCACCTTAAAGGCCGTGCGGATGGCTTTCTTGGCCCGGCTGATTTCCTTGACGTTGTGCAGCGAGTAGCGCGCGATGTAAGCCGCGCCGGTGACGTTGGAGATCAGCTCCGCCATGCGCACCGGGTAGCCCGTGATCTCGACATCCCGGCCGGTGGGCGAGGACTTGGTGCGCTGGCCCAGCAGCGTGGTCGGGGCCATCTGGCCGCCGGTCATACCATAGACGCCGTTGTTGACGAAGATCACTGTAATATGCTCCCCCCGCGTCGCGGCGTGCAGGACCTCCGCCGTACCGATCGAGGCCAGGTCGCCGTCGCCCTGATAGGTGAACACGACGCGGTCGGGATGGACACGCTTAATGCCGGTCGCCATCGCTGGCGCTCGGCCGTGGGGTGCTTGCGCGAAATCACAGTCGAGGTAGTTGTAGGCAAACACCGAGCATCCCACCGAGGCCACTCCGATGGCTCGTTCGCGGACGTTCAGTTCGTCCAGCACCTCGGCGACGAGCCGGTGGATGATGCCGTGGGTGCAACCCGGGCAGTAGTGGGTGACGGCGGACGTCAACGAGTTCGGTCGTTGGTAGACAACCGGTAGTGGCGGATGAGTGGTCACGTGGTTCCTCCCTCTCGGTCTCGGAGAAGCCCGGTCGCTTCATTGGACTGGGCACTCATAGAATGGTACACCGTGCGGGTAGCAGACAGCGGTGCGAACGATTCGATCTGCGCGAGGACCGCGTCGGGCATCGGGACCACACCTCCCGTGCGGCCGAAAAACCGGACCGTCACCTGCGACCCCACGGCGAGGCGGACATCTTCGACCATCTGGCCGGCGTTCAATTCCACGACGAGGAAACGCTCTACGTGCCGGGCCAGCTCGGCCAGCCGTTGAGACGGAAAGGGCCACAGACTGATCGGGCGGAAGAGTCCCACGGCGACCCCGCGCCTGCGGGCCTCCTTCACCGCCGACTGCGCGATTCGCGCCGCCGACCCGAACGCGACGACGAGCAGCCCCGCGTCCTCCGCCCACTGCTCTGCGAAGCGCACTTCGTTGGCCCGGATGGTGGCCAGTTTTTCTTGCAGCCGCAGGTTCAGTTGCTCCAGAGCTTCGGGCTCCAATGCAATCGATGTGATGATGCGGCGCTCGCGTCCGTGTGCACCGGTCAACTCCCAGCCGCGATCTTGCTTCTGGATCACGCGCCTCGGCGGCATCTCGACCGGCTCCATCATCTGCCCGATATTGCCATCGGCTGCGAGAATCACGATGGTCCGATAGCGGTCGGCGATGTCGAACGCAACGGAGGTGAGGTCTACGGCTTCCTGCACCGACGCCGGTGCGAGCACGACTGGATGGTAGTCGCCGTGGCCGCCGCCTTTGGTGAGCTGGAAGTAATCACTCTGGGTCGGCGCGATGTTGCCGAGGCCCGGTCCGCCGCGCATCATATCGACCAGCACGCATGGCACCTCCGACGCGGCGATGTACGAAAGGCCCTCTTGCATCAGCGAGATACCCGGACCGGATGATGAGCTCATCACGCGCGCCCCGGCGCAGGCTGCACCGTACACCATGTTGATGGCGGCGAGCTCGCTCTCGGCCTGCAAGAAGAGCCGTCCGAGTTCCGGCATTCGCCGGGAGAGGTACTCCAGCAGTTCGGTTTGGGGCGTGATCGGGTACCCGAAGTAGGCGTCCAGCCCGGCGAGCACGGCTGCCTCGGCGATCGCCTCGTTGCCCTTCCAGAGTTCTTTGGCCATGATGCGCTCCTATTTCTTCGCCAGGGCCGGGTAGACCGGTAGAAAGCCGTCCAACGACTTCGGACGTCTGGCCCGTTTCACAGTCTGGTTGGAGTACAGGTAAAGGTGGCGCCTGCGAGGCACCGTCTTTGTCCTTTGCTACTTGCTGCCCTGGCTACATGCCTGAATGAACAGTCGCCAGCCCTGCCGGCGATACTTTCCTCGAGCCGGGCGACTGGCGACTGGCCACATCGCGGTAGACCGTGATGGCGACATCCGGGCAAATCGTCGAGCAGAGCAAGCAGCCCGTGCACGTAGCGTTCGGGTCCACCAGCACGGCGGGGCGGTACCCGCGCGGGGTGAACCAATCCGCCATCTGAATCAGCCCTTTTGGGCAGACGGACGCGCACAACTCACAGCCCTTGCAGCGATTCTCATCGACGACGATGGTGCCTCGCATTACAACGCCTCCCCATAGATGGCGTAAAAGTCTTCAGTTGTGCCTCACGAATGGAGTCGAAGAGGGATTCACATCCGATTGTGGCCAGAAATCTGCTGTCATTCTAGTGCAGGATAGCACGCAGAAGAGGGGTTGAGTGTCAGTACCCTTTAACCAACATAGGCTGATGGCCTCGACCGCCGATCCTTGCAGAACCAGGGTTGAGCATGTTGGCGAATTGACCCTGCCATCTTGTTGCCCTTTTCCAAATGAATC
>DOUV01000376.1:7378-7604 GCA_003520455.1 Chloroflexota bacterium
GCCCAGGAATGAATTCCAGGGCTGAAAGCTCAAGTCGGCTGAAGCCAACTGGATGAGAGGCGTTCGGGCACAATGGCAAGCAGGCTTGATCCGCTCTTGCGCTTTTCCAATCGACGCTGACGAACCGCGTGCCCGGAGGGGCCCGCCCGGCCGCAGACCCCCAGCCGCGATTTCCCCGGCTCGGCCGGGACAGGCAATCGCCCGGCTCCGGACAGCGCTGGTCAGG
>DOUV01000376.1:7659-8188 GCA_003520455.1 Chloroflexota bacterium
AGGTTCAATTGGAAACGTGCAACTTGTAGGCGCGGCGCACCACCCGGCTGCGGAGTTTTGCCGCCCGGCAGGCTCCTCTTGGAGCCGCCCTGGGGAAACGCTTCCCGCGTTGTGCCAGGAGTGAACTTGTTGTATAGTCCGACCCATGACAGCTGGAAAGATATCCTCACACGCCACCCCGCCACCTCTGATTCGCGTTTCGGGTTCTCATCGAGACATGGGGCGTCAGATCGGCGAGGCTTGCACGACGCAGGTCCGGCACAGCGTGGAGAACGCCCGCCGCTTGCTCGCCAGCGCATACGAGCAACTGGAACTGACGTGGGAAGGCGCTCGTATTCAGGCGCGCAAGTACTTTCCGTTCGCGCAGGAGCGGTATCCTCAGTACGTGGAAGAACTCACCGGTATCGCCGAGGGCGCCGACGTTCCCTTCGATGATCTCGTCATCCTTAACGCCTTGGAAGCCGTCGTGACAGATGCCCTCCACTTGACCAAGTGCACCAGCATGGCGATCAATGAGGAGCGGACCGCC
>DOUV01000376.1:8201-8413 GCA_003520455.1 Chloroflexota bacterium
GGGCACGTACTGATCGCCCACAACGAGGACTGGCTTCCCGAGGATGAGCCCGATATCTCCATCATCCACGCCACCCCGGAGGATGGACCTCCTTTCCTGGCCATGACCTACGGCGGGCTCTTGCCGAACATCGGCTTTAACGCGGCCGGCATCGCCCAATGCTGCGATTCAATCCACCCGAGCGACCGCCGCATCGGCATCCCGCGCGTGAT
>DOUV01000328.1:0-4726 GCA_003520455.1 Chloroflexota bacterium
ACTCGACCGCTCTGGGCGGCGAGCCTGCCCGCGCGTCGAGCAGCGAGACGCGCATCTCGCGCCGAGAGAAGGCCTGGTAGAGGACGGGCAGATACCCGATGACGAGGGCGAGAAACCCGAAACCCGTACCGGCCTCCACCACCGTGATCGCTCGGGCGAGCGAGGACACGGGCACGACGTCTCCCAACCCAAGGGTGAAGAAGGTGGTGCCGCTCATATAGACATCGACGCCGAAGCCAAGGCTCCCTTCCGGGGCGTTCAACAGCGAGCCGAGGGCCCACTGGAGTGCGCCGAAACCTGTGATCAACGTCACGGCCCAGAAGATCAGGAGCAGCAGGAGCGAGAGTGGTCCGTAGAAACTCAGGAACGTCTCCCGACTGCTGAGATCTTCGCGCGCACGGCCGACATTCATCCGCCGCGCGACTGCCGACCAGAACCTCCAGATGATTCGTAAAAACCAGCGGGACAGCGTGATCTGGCGCGTCACGCGCCGGGGAAGGACGATTGTCTCGAACGTGTCCCAGAGGACGATGGCGATCAGGAACAGGGCACCAATGGCTACCAGCGCTCTCATCCCTGCATCCTCATCAGCTCAGCGACTGCGCCAGGAAGCGACTCACCCGCGAGATGTACTCCTCGGGGTAGGCTGCGTAGATCGTCGAGTGCCCGGCATCGGCGAGGAGCCAGATCTCGGCGTCGGGGCGGGCGGCGGCCATTGCATGAAAGTGCGACACCGGCACCAGGTCGTCTTGTTCGCTGAAGATCAGCATCACCGGCGCCTTGATCTGCGGCAGATCGTGCGCCGGGCGGATCATGTTGAAGTCAACCCGGTGCAAGAGACGGCCCATCAAAAGACTCCCGGGAAGAAAGGCGTACGGCAGTCCGCTCACTTCAACAAATTTCCGGTCAAGAGCATCACGCAGGTTCCCAAAGCCACTGTCGAGCGCGAGGGCCCGGATCACCTCACCGCCTTGCGGATCGGCCGCGGCCCGGACGGCGCTCGCCGCCCCGAGCGAGACGCCGAGGATGCCAATTTTGGTGAAGCCGCGCCACTGGAGCCAGTCCACCGCACCCAGCACGTCCCAGCGCTCGTGCTCTCCGAGGGTCAGGTAGCGTCCCTCCGACTGCCCGTGGCCGCGCAGATCGATCATCAAGATGTTGAAGCCCTCCGCCTGCAACCGGCCAGCCAACTCCACGAAGCGTCCCTGAAACTCGCAACTACGACAACTATCCTTGCCGTGCACGAACAGGACGGCCCGGTCCGAGTCGGGCGCCGGGATGAACCAGGCTGCCAGGGCGAGCCCATCCCGGGAACGAACCGTGACCTCGTCGAAGGGGAGCCCGTAGTCGGCGGGTGCGGCGCTTTGGGCTTGCCGGCCGGGTCGTGTGAGTTGGAGCGCCACGTAGGTCCCGACGGCCAGGTAGCCCAAAGTGCTTGCCAGCCCCAACCCGCCGACTGTCATCAGCCAACGCTTGCGCCGGCGGGAGCGATTTTGATCTGTGCGAGTCTTGCGGTCGCCCACTACGTGTAGCGATTCTTGTGATTTACGACGTGGCGCACGGCCTGGCATGATCGCTCAAAAATCAATCTCAATGACCAGAAGGAAGTGGTGCATCGTCATTCCTGCCCTGACAACAGTGTAATTACAGTATCCACCCAAGTCTCTTGTCAGTTGTCTGTTGCAATGTCGACTTTGCCCAGGGGATAAGGCAGTCTCGTAAGGGCGCACGACCGTGGGCCCCTCCCACCATTCATTCGCACTTCACGGATACATCTTATCGAGCATCCGCGGGTAGGGGATCGTCTCGCGGACGTGTTCGAGGCTGCAAATCCAGGCCAGGGTGCGCTCGACACCCAGGCCAAAACCGGCGTGGGGCACTGACCCGTAGCGGCGCAGATCGAGGTACCAGTCATAGGCCTCGCGCGGCAGGCGGTGCTCCTCGATGCGTTCTTCCAGGAACTCGACGCTACTGGCCCGCTGGCCGCCGCCGATGATCTCACCATAGCCCTCCGGCGCGAGGAGGTCCGCTGAGCGGCAGACCTCAGGCCGTCCGGCGACCGGCTCCATGTAGAACGCCTTGACCTGGGTGGGATAGTGGTAGACGAAGATGGGCTTCTCGAAGCGCTGTGTGAGTGCCGTCTCATGAGGCGACCCAAAGTCCTCCCCCCACTGGATCGCGAGCAGCGCCTTCTGCTCCGGGTCCTCGGTCTCCTTGCGGATCTGGTATAGCATCTCGATGGCCTCGTCATAGGAGATGCGCGGGAAGGGCGGCTCGACCCGCTCGAGGCTGCTGAGATTGCGCTCGAGCACCTCTTCCAGCTCGCGGCGATGTTTGCCCAGGACGGTCTGGACGATATAGGAGACGAATTGCTCTTCGATCTCCATGATATCTTCGAGGTCGGCAAAGGCCACCTCGGGCTCGACCATCCAGAACTCGGTGAGGTGACGGCGGGTCTTGCTCTTCTCAGCGCGAAAGGTCGGACCGAAGCAGTAGACCTTGCCGAAGGCGATGATATTGGCCTCGTTGTAGAGCTGACCGCTTTGCGTGAGGTAGGCCTTGTCATCGAAGTAATCCAGGCCAAAGAGGGTCGTCGTGCCCTCGGCGGCGCTGGGTGTCAGGATTGGTGTGTCCACGTTGACGAAGCCGTGGCTGTCGAGCCAGTCGCGAATCGCCTTGACGATGGTTGCGCGGATACGCAGGATGGCGTGCTGCCGCGGCGAGCGAATCCAGAGATGGCGGTGTTGCATCAAGAAGCCGACCCCGTGCTCCTTGGGCTGAATCGGATAATCCGGCTCAGCGTACTGGACGACCTTCAGGTCGCTCACGCCGAGTTCGTAGCCGCCCGGCGCACGCTCGTCGGCCCGCACGGTGCCTGTGACGACCAGACTCGATTCCAGCGTCAGCGCCTCGGCCGCCTCCCAGGCCTCGGGCGGCATGGTCTTCTTGAACATGACGGCCTGGATCATCCCACTGCCGTCACGAATCATCAAAAACTTCAGTTTGCCCTTGTCGGTGCGGTTCTGCAGCCAGCCCTTGAAGGTGACTTCTTGACCGTCGTATTGCGCGATGGCTTCAATTCGTACCCATGGGGCCATAGGTGCTCCTTCTAACGCTTTCAGTATCTCGAGTTTGGATACCGCCTCTCCAGGGAAATCCGCCCCATCTTCCTTTCGGGCCGATTGGTGCTGATTTGATCCAAACCGAACAATTCATCGTGCTTGGGGAAGATTCTCGCCCGGCCTCCTCCTTGCGGAAGAAGACAGATGGTGCCAATTGGCGGCGCCCAGTTTTATCTTACTTACTTCTCCAGCAGCGTCAATCGCTCTTCGCCGCCGGGCAGGACCGCTCAAAAGTCCAGGGAAGAGGTGCGACCCACCTCCCTCCGAGGAAGGGCTCGATCCGGAGGCGGGGCGGCTCAGGATGGCAGGTGCGACCCACCTCTACAGTTGAGCGGCCCTGGCCGCTAGAGCGCCGGTCAAGGCGTCAGATTTCCGAAGTCTGGTAGGGATCGTGCTGGCCCAAAGCGCGCTCCGACGGGGGCGATCGAGGCGGGAACCGGCCGCGTACAAGACTTCGGAAGTCTTCGCTCCCACCCCCCGTGGGATTCCTTGACCGGCGCTCTAGGTGGATGGAGGCGGTTCTTCTATTGTGACCTGCTTCGTTTGAGGAGCCCCGCGGACCACGTGGCTGTACTTGATCAACGCAACGAAGACGATGCCCCCGATCGCATTTCCGAGCGTGGCCCAGAGCAGAAAGCCACCGTACTCGGCCAGTGTGACGCCCTGGCCGGAAAAGACGGCCGCGAGAACCTCGACGGTGCCGGCAATCGAGTGGTGAAGGTGGCTCAGCCCGATAGACATGGTGACGAGCCAGACGAAGAACACCTGGCTAATCGTATCGCGCGCGGCAGTCACCAGCCAGGAGAGGAGCCCCATCAACCAGCCCGCGAACACAGCACTCAGGAGGATGATCCAGGCTGGATAGTCCACCAACCCGCGAGCAATCTCACCGAAGACCCGTGGCTCGATCACGCCAAGGGCTGGACCGGTCACAGACACGAGGATGGCAAACAGCGCCGCACCGATGAGGTTGGCGACGTAGATCACTCCCCAGAGCCGGCCAAGCGAGCTGAGCGATGCCCGGCGATTCAAAACCGGGAGGATCGCGAGGGTGGTGTGCTCGGTGAACAGCTCCGAACGACCCATCACCACGAAAATGAAGCCGATCGCGTACATGTTCGCGACCAGGATCTCGACGATTGGCCGGGCGAGCATCCCGGTGACCAGGGTCAACATGACTGCCATGAGAAAGAGGCTGAAGCCCACGTCGAGGCCGGCCGACAGGCCGGCCATGAAGAGGCCGCTGGTAGAGCGCTCGATCTCGCCAAGTCCCTCCATGATTTCCTGTTCTAAAATCCTACGGGCCGGCTTTCGAGGCTCTTCTTGATCGATCGATTGTGGTGGCATTGTGCTATCTTTTCCCTGTTCGCTTCTGATACGGTTTCGACGCTGATGATTCCTCACTGAAGGCGCCGCTGTCAGGCCGTTGGGGAGGACCACCGGGCCAGCAGCGTGAGGACGGAGGTGGTGGGCGGAACGCTCCTGATTGCCGATGATGTGTTCACATTTGGTCCTGTTGGTGAAATCGTCTCCAGAGAGGGCGAGCAGTTCGTAGTGGGCGCTTTAGCGCGCTGAAGCGCCCACTACAAACAGGCACCCCGCCA
>DOUV01000328.1:4826-5037 GCA_003520455.1 Chloroflexota bacterium
TCCAGAAAGTGAGATACGCTCTCTGATTGCCAGTGCGCGGAGCGTAGAGGCTGCGATAACCAGGCGAAGGCCCTCGCGAGCATCCGGTGCTCGTTGCAAGCATCGTGCGGTTTTCCCGCGTGAGCGTCGAAAGCAGAAACTATGCCAGATGGCGGGCCGTTACGGGCCGACCTGGCGTGAGGGAGAAACAGCCCAGCGGGTGCCTGTCCTG
>DOUV01000695.1 GCA_003520455.1 Chloroflexota bacterium
TCTACGCCTCCGTCCGCCTGGACATCCGCCGCGCCGAACCGATCAAGAACGGAAGCGATATCGTCGGGAACCGGGTCAAGGTCAAGGTGAAGAAGAACAAGGTAGCCCCGCCGTTCAAGGATGCCGAGTTCGACATCATGTACAACGAGGGCATCTCGGTCGCCGGCGACGTGCTCGACATCGCGACGGCGCTGGAGATCGTCGACAAGCGCGGTGCATTCTATAGCTACCATGAGGTCCGTCTGGGTCAGGGGCGCGAAAACGCCAGGCAGTATTTGATGAGCAATCCGCCGCTGGCCCTCGAGATTGAAAATACGATTCGTCAGAGGTCTAGCCTCCCCCTCAAACCGGTACTCGACGGGGGGAGTGCATCCGACAGCCCGCGCCGGACTTGAACGCGCCTCGGGTGCGTTCCCGGCCACGATCGCCCGGCGACAGTGGGTCAGTCTTGGGAATGCCACACTAATTTGACTCGATTCAGCGAGTGAGTCAACGATGGTGCGCCGCGTGGCGCACACTCCGTCCTGGTCAGAGTGTGGCCGTGCGTCGTCAGCGTCGGCCGCTTTTACGCCGAACGCGCCTGACAATGCAGCCGCGTTAGCAACCGAATCACGCGGACCACAACCCAAGAACCTCTACCCAGCGTCAGCCGTGGCTTACGTGGCCACGGCTCGCGTTGTATCAGGGGCTGGCGTGGATGAGCGCCCAACAGATCATCAATCCTGGACCACAGACAAAACGCAGGAGTAGAGAAACAATCGCTTCATAAAGGAGTCCGGTGAGAGTTACCAGGCTTGAAACCCAGCAGCGCGACAGGGAGCGCGTCAACGTTTATCTCGAGGGGAACTTCGCCTTTGGTTTGGCCCTGATCGAGGCGGCTCGCCTGCGTGTGGGCCAGGAACTGACAGCGGAAGAGGTGGAGCGGCTCAAGCAGGCCGATCAGTATCATCGCACCCATGACCTTGCGCTGAACTATCTCAGCTATCGCCCCCGGAGTGTGGCCGAGTTGCGCCGCTATCTGCGTGAGAAGACCGTGGCTGACGAGCATATCGAACAGATTGTCGAGCGGCTAACGGCTGTGGGCCTGCTCGATGACGATGCGTTCGCACGCTTCTGGATGGAGAATCGCGAGGCCCATCGCCCCCGCGGTTCACGTGCCCTCCGGTACGAACTCCAACAAAAGGGCGTGGACGAACAAACCATCCAGGATGCGCTCGAGGATCTCGAACTCGACGAGACCGAGAGTGCTTACCGGGCCGCCGCTCAAAAGCGGTCGCGCTACGAGACCACCACCGACCGGGCAGCCTTCTTCCGCAAGGTCGGCGGGTTCCTGGTGCGACGCGGCTTTGGGTGGGAGGCAGTCCGGGCAGCGACCGAGCGCCTCTGGTGCGAGTGTCAGACGGCTCGTGCCGGGGAGGGGCGCGAAGAGAACTGCGGCTAGCATCGTTCCCTCACAGCCAGCCAAATCCGCCTGTGTGCCCGGCAGGCGAGCGTCTCAGGAGGAAACCAATGCCATGGGCTCTTATGGCCCTGGCTCTCGTCATAGGAGTGGTGATCGGTGCGACGGCCCTGTATCTCTACCGTCAACCGAAGATCGACGAGGTTGAGCGTCAGGCCCAGACCCAAGCCGACCGCCTGCTGGCGGAAGCGCAGGCTGAGGCCAAACAGATCGTGCTCAATGCCAAGGAAGAGGCTGTCACGCTCCGAGACGAAGTCGAGGCCGAAAATCAACAACGCCGTCGAGATCTCAACGAACAAGAGCGCCACCTGCAACGGCGTCGCGAACAGGTCGATAAACGTCAAGAACAACTCGATAACCAGCGTCGCAAACTCGAGCAGCGTGAGAAGCAGATCCGCAACCGCGAGAAACGACTGGAAGAGATCCAGGCGGAGGAGGAAACCGAGTTACAGCGCATCTCGGGTCTAACTCCCGAGGAAGCGCGCGCCATCATCCTCGAGCGTGTCGGACAAGAGACGCGCCAGGATATGGCCCGCGTCATTCGCGAGATCGAGATGGAGGCGCGCGAGACCGCCGACCGGCGCGCGCGCGAGATTGTCGTCACCGCGATGCAGCGGCTCGCCACCGAGGCTGTGGCCGAAGTTGTCGTCAGTACCGTGCCGTTGCCTTCGGACGACATGAAGGGTCGCATCATCGGGCGGGCCGGCCGCAATATCCGCGCGATCGAAAACGCGACCGGGGTGGACCTGGTGGTGGATGATACGCCTGAAGCGGTCATCATTAGCAGCTTCGACCCCGTCCGCCGCGAGATTGCCCGGGTGACGCTGACCAAACTCGTCGCCGACGGCCGAATCCACCCGGCCCGGATCGAGAAGGTGGTACAGGAAGCCAGAGAAGAGGTGGAGCAACTGATCCGGGAGGCGGGCGAGCAGGCGGTCTATGAGACCGGTGTTCGGGGCTTGCACCCCGACCTCATCAAGCTCCTCGGGCAGCTCAAGTTCCGAACCAGTTATGGACAAAACCAGTGGGCTCACGCCATAGAGGCCAGCCACATCGCCGGCATGCTGGCGGCCGAACTCGGCGCCGATGTTGAGCTCGCCAGGAAGGGCGCCCTGCTTCACGACATTGGCAAAGCTGTGACCCACGAGGTCGAAGGCCCGCATGCCCTGATTGGCGCGGATATCTGCCGCCGCTGCGGAGTCAACCCCATCGTCGCCAACGCCATCGCCAGCCATCACCATGAGGAAGAGCAGCAGACCATCGAGGCGGTGATCGTCGAGATCGCCGATGCGTTAAGCGGGGCTCGCCCGGGTGCCCGCCGTGAGACGCTGGAAGCCTATATCAAGCGCATCAAGGCGCTCGAGGATGTAGCCCACAGCTTCGAGGGAGTTGAAGAGGCCTACGCCATCCAGGCTGGCCGCGAGATTCGCATCATCGTGAAGCCGGACGAGGTGGATGACCTGGCGGCCATGCAACTCAGCAAGAACATCGCCCGCAAGGTCGAGGAGGGGCTGGAGTACCCAGGCCAGATCAAGGTCACGGTGGTCCGTGAGACCCGGGCCGTCGATTACGCCAAGTAACAGCATCGCCAGGGTCGATCGGAGATTCGATCGACCCTGACGATCTTCGCACTCGAAGCGTTTCAGACGCCCGGGCCGTCTAAACTCGGCCGATCGGGAAGCGCCGTAAGCCTTCCAGGCGCGGGCAGGGAAGCGGCCCAGACCGCCACAGCCGGCGGCCCATCGCATGGAGGACACTCGCGTCCCCCACGCCAGCCTGGTCCGATTTCGTTGGCCCAAATGAACTCCTACCCCGAATCCGTCGATAGCCGCTTTCAGGCAACGCCGCGGCATTGACACCGGCCCGCCTCGCTTACCCGGGCCGCTCAAAAGTCGAGCGGAAGTGGTGTAACATGCCTGCCACCCGAGGCCGAGTGGCCTCGGGAAGCCGGCCGGCTTCCCAAACGAGTGCTCCCGAGAGAGTGAGGTGCGTCGCACCTTGACAATTGCACCGCCCGGCCTGGGTGACCAGGGTACTAGACAAGCCTAACTCGCGTGTGTTACAATCGCGCTGCCAAACGTCGCTGATCTGCCGGCCGGTTTAAGTACGATAAACCGGGCAATCGCGTGCGTGAGTTTCATTACTTCCACCCGCCGCAGGGCGCTCGCGATCAAGGAGGCTAGTCATGGAAGTCCTGAAGGTGTCGGCTCGCTCTCGCTCGACGGCCGTGGCTGGCGCGATCGCGGGCGTGATCCGTGAGGGCACCACGGCCGAGGTTCAGGCCATCGGCGCTGGTGCTGTGAACCAGGCTGTCAAGGCGGTAGCAATTGCTCGGGGGTACCTGGCCGAAGACAACATCGACATCGTCTGCGTTCCAGCCTTCGTCGAGATCGATATCGAGGGCCAAGAACGAACAGCAGTCAAGATCACAGTCGAGAGGCGTGCCAGTAGCACGTAGTCGCTCTCCTCTAGCACTTGTGCAGACTCGGTGTCGAACCTCAGTGCGCGACACCGAGTTTTGTTTACGTGGTCGTCTGGGATTTAGAAGCGGGGCAGCGCGAGAAGGAGCACCTCCCAGGCAAGTTGCACGTTGACGTTGGTCTCCTGGAGGAGGTGCTGCATCCGTTGGAGGACATGCAACGCCCGGCGGATCTCAGGCTCGGCCAGACGGCTGGCTATTTCCTCGAGGGCCGGCTGGAGATCAATATTCATGAGGGCGTCCCCCGCGCCGTACTTAAGCAGCAATACGTCGCGCCACCAACTCGCCCAAATCGACAGGACAGTGGGGTCGTTGGTTTTCGCGAGCGTTTGGGCGAGAGCCAGGCGGCCGGTTCGGGTGGCGGGGAGCGCTGTCTTCAATGCCTCGACCGCGGTGCGCCGGGCCTCGAGCACAGCCGGAACCGTTGCCGCTTGCACGGCCCAGCCAATTCGGCCACCGCTCAGTCGCGCCACAATGGCTGCCTCCTCCGCACTGAGCCCCCAACGATCCTGGAGGAAAGCCGCAATCTGGCCGGTTGGCACCGGCCGGAGGGGGAGAAGCTGACAGCGCGAGAGGATCGTCGGCAGCAGCAGGTCCTTGTCACGCGCCGTGAGCAGCAATACCACGTGCGCCGGCGGCTCCTCCAGCGTCTTGAGAAAGGCATTGGCGGCAGCTGTGGTCAGGCGCTCAGCCTCCGGAAGCAGGACCACCCTCCAACGCGACTCGACCGGCCGCCGGGTCAGGTCGTTCTGGAGTTGGCGCATCGTCTCCACTTTGAGTACCGAGGCAAGATCGCGCTCGTTGAGCAAGCGACGCTGGGCTTCCAGGTCGAGGAGGAGAAAATCGGGATGATTCTCGTGGGCCACGAGTTGGCAGGCCCGGCACTGATCACAGGGACGCGCTTCCGGCCTCAGACAAAAGAGCGCCCGGGTAAAGATTCGAGCCAGAGCACCTTTCCCAACACCCTCGGGACCGGTGAAGAGATAGGCGTGGCTCGGCTGAGCGCCGGCCACGGCACGGGTGAGCAGAGCCACGGCCCAGTCATGTCCGACAATGGGCCAACCGGCGGGAGTGGGTGAGGTTGCGTTCATAGCGAAGATTGTACGACCTGAAACGCCAAACGTAAAACATGTGCGAAAAGACCGGAGCCTGACCGCGCATGAAACTGATCGGAATGGGATTCGTCATGGGAATTGCCTTTGCCGCGCCGCCGGGGGCGTTGACCGTGGAGGCTATCCGGCGTGGTTTGGCCGGTTCTGGCTTTCGCCCCGCCTTGATCGTGGGGCTTGGTTCACTGATCGGCGATGGCCTCTACGCACTCCTGGCCCTGGCCGGTCTCGCCGCCCTCGTGGATCGGCCGCTACCGCGCCTGGCGGTAGGCGCGGCAGGAACAGTGGTCCTGCTTTGGTTGGCCTGGGCAACCCTCCGCCAGGGCCGAGACGGACCGCCGGATCTGGATCGTGGCGCGGCCCGGGGCGGCAGCGAGTTCTTGAGCGGCATGGCCATCTCGCTCACCAACCCCTTCGCACTGGTCTTTTGGGTCTCACTTGGGGGCACCGTCGCGGCCATGGTCGGGCCAGACGCCACGACGGATACGTTGGTACTCTTCTTCACCAGTTTCCTGCTGGGCTCGCTGCTGTGGGTCTTTATCCTGGCGGGGCTGGTCCATTGGGGACAGCGTTTTCTCGGCCATCTCCTCGGTCGCCGCCTGACGTTCGCCTGTGGCCTGGCGCTCGGCGCCTTCGGGCTCTCCCTCGGTAGCCAGATTCTGCGAGAGGCGCTGCGGTTGTGGGCTGGCCGTTAAGCGAGGGCACCTGCCGCAAGTCGGGGTAGACCGCCCATAGCGGACGTTCCGGTCGAATCAAGCGGTTTGCCAGTCTGGCCGCGTCACCCCTGTTCCTGAAGCCTCGCAGCCAGGAACCCTTGGTGAGAATGGGTCCAAGGCGCTCGATACCGGCGCGAGGCATCCGTGGGAGGTCGGGGATTGCTCCCAATCTCCGATCTCTTTATCATGATCCGCTCATCATTCTCACCGCGGTGCCTCGTTCCTCGCATCTGATCACAGCCGAGGATACGAATCAGGTGCTGCCGCACAACTCGCCAATCGCTCAC
This sequence comes from Chloroflexota bacterium, assembly GCA_003520455.1. The sequence continues at coordinate 6,051 of DOUV01000695.1, forward strand.
GGAGTCGCCTATGCTCACACTCAAGACCGTTGCTAAAGCGCAGGGACGATTGCGTGGCCGAATCCGGCGCACGCCGCTGCTGCAGGCCGTCGGGACGCGCCCCCAACTCCCGGTGACACCCTGGCTCAAGCTCGAGCATCTCCAGGTGACAGGCTCGTTCAAGGTGCGCGGCGCGCTGAACACCCTGCTCAGCCTCTCGCCGGACGAGCGTGCAGGTGGCGTCGTGACTGCCAGTGGTGGCAATCACGGCCTTGGGGTCGCGTACGCGGCCGCCCAGGTGGGGGTACCCGCCACCGTGTTCCTCCCCGAGTCGTCGCCCCCGGTGGCCGAACAAAAGCTGCGAGCCCTCGGCGCGAGCGTCCGCCGCCACGGCCGGGTCTGGGATGACGCCTGGATCGCTGCGACGGCCTTCGCCGATGAACGCGACCTGCCGACGATTCATCCCTTCGACGGTCCGACCATCTGGGCCGGACAGGCAACGGTGGCCGCCGAGATCCTCGAGGACCTGCCCCAAGTCGAACTGCTGCTCGTCGCGATCGGCGGAGGTGGGCTCATCGGTGGGATCGCACGCTACGCCCGCCTGCGGAACCCCGCCATTCGCATCATCGGTGTCGAGCCGCGCGGTGCCCCCTCGATGCGGGCCAGCCTGGAGGCCGGCTCGGTCGTCACGTTGCCAGCCGTGCAAACCATCGCCCACAACCTGGCGCCGCGGGCAGTCAGCCCCAACACCCTGGCTCTGGCCCAGGCCAATGTCGACGAGGTCGTGTTGGTGGACGACAATGCCATCTATGCGGCAATGCGCTGGCTCTGGGAGGAGTTCACCCTGGTGGTGGAGCCCAGCGGCGCCGCGGCGCTGGCCGCGCTGCTAACGAGGGCCGTGGATCTGGCCGGAGTGGAGACAGCGGTGGTGGTCCTCTGCGGTAGCAATGTGGATGGATCGACATTCTTTCAGTCTATAAGCAATGTGCCTGGCTGGCCGACCGGGGGCGGCTGAACGGGAAGGGGAGAGCCGACGGAGCGTCTCCGACATCTCGAAGAGCAAGCAGGGGCTCTCATCCTTCTCTCGTCAGTCTTCTTTGCCTTTGGAGGTTCTCCCTCGTATCATGAATCCTGAAATCTACGAGTGCCGCCGCGACCACAGAAACCGGGAGTGATCCCAAGAGGTGCAGTGGCGTTGAAGCTCCACGTCGTGCCGGTACAGGCCAGAGCACTGTCGCAGCTTACCACAATCAGCGACCACGGAGTCAAGAAGATGTCCAATCGAAGCGTACGCCCTGCGTTGCGGCGCTATGGCCTGCCTGTCCTGGCGAGTGCTCTTGCACTTGTTTTCGCCTGGCTGATCCGTCCGTGGATCGAGCCCAACGTGTACTCCCTGTTGTTGGCCGCCGTTGTGGTCAGTGCCTGGTACGCCGGCTTTGGTCCTCGGCGCCTGGCCACTCTTATCGGCGCGATCCTCAGTTACTCCTTCTTCCTGCCCCCCACCTATTCACTCGATGCGATCCGGGTGAGCACACTGGTCCAATGGAGTGTGTTCGTCCTCGTCACGTTGCTGATTCGCTCGCTCCCGGCTGTTCGCAAACGAGCAGTCGTCTTCATGAACCCGGTTGCCGAACCGTTGACCGGCTCGAAACAGAAAGCAGCCATCGGCAAAGTGTTAGAAGATGTCTTTCGGGTTGTCGACGAGCAAACGCGGGTTCCGGTCGAAAACCTTGTGACACGAGTGCTCCGAGCAACACGTTCGCCAACCCGGAAGACCGTACCGTGCTCATCGCCAATAACGGTCTTGAGAAACCGATTGAAGATAGCGCTGCTCCAATCAAAGCCGGTCAGGGGAAGACGAGCGGTGTGATCCTGGCCTTCCGCGATGCGAGGAAGCGGTGCCACAGGAATCTTGTCCGGAGGAGGGGCCGGGTAGAGTCGCTCCCATAGTCTGAACCGAGTTGGTGCTCGTCGGATCCGGCCGGATCAAAGAATAACGTGGACGATGGCAGGGATTCATACCACGAGGGACGGATGGAACACGAGGTACTGACTGCCGAAGAAGTGTCAGCCGTTCTCCGGGTGAGCCGGGATGCGGTGCGCCGGCTGCTCAGGCAAGGGCGTCTGCGCGGTGTGAAGATTGGCCCGTCGTGGCGCATCCGCCGCGTCGATCTTGCGGCCTTTTTGAAGAGCGAGCGCGAGGCGCCAGGACAGGAGCGGGTGACCCGAGAAGCCCTCCGTCCCAGCGAAGGACCGCTTCCGGCTGCGAGCGTGGAGGAAACGTTTCGGGGACTGCTGGAATCGGCCCCGGATGCCATCGTCATCGTCAACAGGGACGGTTGCATCGTCCTCATCAACACGCAGGCTGAGCGGATGTTCGGCTACGAGCGGGAGGAGTTGCTGGGCCAACCCGTTGAGATTCTGCTGCCCGAGCGCTTCCAGAACGGGCATGTTGGTCACCGGACGCACTACGCCGCCGCCCCTCGCACGCGTCCGATGGGCGTCGGCCTCAACCTCTACGCCCGGCGCAAGGATGGCAGCGAGTTCCCTACCGAGATCAGCCTGAGTCCCCTGGAGACGGAGGAGGGGCTCCTCATCACGAGTGTCATCCGTGATATCACTGAACGCCAGCGGGCGGAGGAAGAACGCGCGCAACTGGTCCGCGAGCAAGCGGCCCGCGCGGTAGCCGAGGCGGCCCAGCAGCGCCTGTTGTTCCTCGCTCACGCCGGGAAACAACTGGCACGTTCTCTCGATTATGAGACCACCCTCAAAAACGTCGCGCAACTCGCGGTCCCAATCCTTGCCGATTGGTGTACCGTCGATGTCATCGATGAGGAAGGCCAGATTCGGCACGTGGCGGTGGCCCACGTGAATCCGGAGAAGGTGGCGTGGGCTCAGGCGCTCCAGCGCCGCTATCCGCCCGACCCCGACGCACCGTACGGGGTTCCGAAGGTCCTGCGCACCGGCCAATCTCAGCTGTACCCCCAGATTGCCGACGCGGCGCTCGTCGCGGCCGCGCAGAATGCTGAGCGTCTCCGGCTCATTCGTGAGATCGGCATGACATCCGTCATGATTGTGCCGCTCCTGGCCCCCGGCCGGACGCTCGGCGCGATCACCCTGGTGTCGGCCGAATCGGGGCGGCACTATGGTCCAGACGATCTGGCGCTGGCCGAAGAGCTGGCCGGGCGCGCCGCGCTGGCAGTGGAGAACGCCCGGCTCTACCGTGAGGCCCAAGAGGCCATCAACATCCGGGATCAGTTCCTCTCCATCGCCTCCCACGAGCTCCGCACCCCGCTGATGGCGCTTCAGGGGTACGCCGAACTGCTCCTGCGGCGCGAGGCGCGTGAGAGTACCATTCCCACTCGCGATCGCCGCGCGCTCCAGACGATCCATGCCCAGTCTGTCCGCCTGCACAAACTGATAGACCTGCTCCTGGATTTCTCGCGCCTCCAAACCGGCCGGCTGCGCCTCGATCGCTCGCCGGTAGATCTCACTGCCCTGGTGCACCGGCTGATGGAGGAGACCCAACCGACGCTGCGGCAGCATACCGTGCAACTCCTCTGTCCCGAGGTGCCGCTCATCGTCGAGGGTGATGAACTGCGCCTCGAACAGGTACTGCAGAACCTTCTCGATAATGCCATCAAATACAGTCCCCAAGGTGGGCCGATCACCCTGCGCCTTGCCCGTCGGCGTGACCAGGTCGTGATCAGTGTCTCCGACCAGGGCATCGGCATCCCGGCCGCAGCGCTGCCACAGCTCTTCAACCGCTTCTACCGCGTCACCACCGCCGGCACTCAACAGATTAGTGGGATGGGCCTGGGGCTCTACGTGGTCAAAGAGGTGGTCACTCTTCACGGCGGCACGATCGAGGTGAGCAGCCAGGAGGGCGAAGGAAGTACCTTTACCGTGTTCCTCCCTGCGGCTGATGGGGAGATGGTGGAGCCGGGAGTCGGCGTGAACACCAGCAGAAGCGGGGTAGGAGCCTGATCTCTATCGCGGTGGTTGTGCTCATGGCGCCCCTCTGCCGCTCACAAGGCGCCAGCCAGCCCGAGCGAGGAGATTTGAGTCACTCGGCACCTACAGCGATACAGGTGGCCGTCGTCTCACCAGTCGGGCACCACCTCGTAGTCGGGGGGGCTCAAGGGATCGTCGCCACCGCGATCGCGGAAGAGGCGCGGCTGGTGGGCGCTGTCCTCGTCGGCAATATCGAAGGCCCGTAGATCGAGCTGGGTCTGGATGAGCCCGTAGAGCGGATCGTCGGCGATGGGTCGTTGGCTACGCAAATCGCTGAGGTCCGCGGCCCGACGGAGTCGCCCCCAGGTCGTGGGCACAAACAGCAAACGCCGGCCGCTGCGCCCGACCACCGGCGGATCGAGGGCCTCCACCCGCCCGAGCCCGACCCGGTAGTAGGGTTCATCAGCCCGCGAATGGTCACTCTCAGCCGGCAGGAGCGCGCGCCGCGCGACAACCGCGATGACTCCGATCGGTGCCCACCACTCGATCCGCCACTTGCGCTCTCCAAAGCTTGCCGGCTGGTAGAAGGCCAGCGCCTGGGCGCGGCTGAGGGCGGTAGGAGCCTGGGCGACCGGCACACGGTAGAAGCCCTGCTCACACGCCAGGCGGAGGTCGCGCGGCTGGGGCAGGAGGGCGATGAGGACAGGTGTTGTGTCGTCCACAGCGTTTCATGTCCTTGTTCTGTCTGATGAGAGGGGAGCAGGTGAAAAGGTTGAAGGGCCGCAGGCGCGACGCTCCCGAATGGGCTCGAATCTGCGCCCCTCACCTCGAACTGGCAACTTTTTCAACCGGATCGGGCCAGAGCGTCCTCGATCTGCGTCGCCAGCGCGCCGGGATCAGTCGTCGGCGCCTTGCATGTGAAGTGCTGGCAGAGATAGGCGGTAGGCTGACCGTCTCGTTGAGTACGATCGGCCAGGAGCGGGATGAAGTCGCCCAGCTCCTCGCCGGGAGCCTGGCCGGCGATCAACTTATTGGGCAGGTAGCGCTCCTCGATCACGCGCAGGAAGGGTTCCAGGCCCTCAGACGAACCGACCAGCGCGAACTCCAGCGGTGTCGAGAGGTAAAAGTCCATCGCTACGAGCCATTGCCCGAAGCCCAGTGGCTGCTCGCCGGCGGCCTGGCCGACCAGTCTGAGGGTTTGGTCCGCCGCCCGCCGCATCTGCTCGTCACCGAGGTAGGCCGCGAGCTGCAACAACGCCGTCGCTGCCAAACTATTGCCGCTCGGCGTGGCGTTGTCAATCACCTCCTTGGGCCGTACGATCAACCCGCCGCGAGCCGCCGCCGTGTCGAAGAATCCGCCCTGATCCTCGTCCCAGTAGCGCGCCGCCATCACCTCCGTCAAGGCCGACGCCTCACGCAACCAGCGCGGCTCGAACGTGGCCTCGTAGAGCTTCACCAGGCCGAAGACGAGAGCAGCGTAGTCTTCGAGGAAGGCGGTGATTTTGGCCTCCCCCTCCCTCCAGGATCGGAGGAGGCTGCCACCCGCGGTGCGCAGATGCGTCAGGACGAACTCGGCATTGCGCTCGGCCACCTGGCGATAGTCGTCGCGGTGGAGCACGCGGGCGGCCTCGGCAAAGGCGGCCAGCATCAGGCCGTTCCAGGCGGTTAGCACTTTGGTGTCTTTGCCAGGGGGCACCCGCCGGGAGCGGACCTCGAACAATTTGGCCTTCGCCGCTTCCAGCAGGACGGTCATCTCCGCCTCGGTCATGGCGAGTTGCTCGGCCACAACATCTGGATCGCGCGGGACCCATAGGATGGTCTTCCCTTCCCAGTTCCCGCCAGGCGTGACGTTGTAGTAGGCCTGCACCACGCGCCACTCGGCCGGCGACAACACCGCCTGCATCTCCGCCGGCTCCCAAACGAAGAACTTGCCCTCCTCGCCCTCGCTGTCAGCGTCTTGGGACGAGTAGAAGCCGCCGGCCGGGTGCGTCATCTGGCGCCGGACGTACTCGAGCGTTTCCACCGCCACCTGGCGGTAGAGCTCGTCGCCGTAGCGCTGCCAGGCGTGCAGGTAGAGCCGCACGAGTTGGCCGTTGTCATAGAGCATCTTCTCGAAGTGGGGCACCAGCCAGCGCTGATCAGTTGCGTAGCGGTGGAACCCGCCGCCGATCTGGTCGTAGATGCCGCCGCGAGCCATGCGGTTGAGCGTACGGCGCAGCGCCGCCCGGGCGTTCTGGTTGTCCGAGCGGGCCTCGGCACGGAGCAAGAACGCCAGGGCCATCGGCTGGGGGAATTTGGGCGCCTGACCGAAGCCACCCCACTGCATGTCCGCGTGGCGCAGGAGCATCGACGTAGCGCGATGAAGAATCTCGGCATTGAGCGTTTCGTCGCGCGACGCCAGGCGCGCGCGGGCCTGGAGATGATCGAGGAGTTGGCGGCCCTGCTGCTCGACATCACCGCGGCGCTCATGGTACACGTTGGCGACGCCCGTGAGCACCTGCTTGAAGGCCGGCATCCCGTACTGGGGCTGGGACGGGAAATAGGTCCCTCCGTAGAAGGGAACCCCCTCGGGCGTAAGAAAGACCGACATCGGCCAGCCACCGCTCCCGGTCATCGCCTGAACGGCGTCCATGTAGATCGCATCCAGGTCGGGTCGCTCCTCACGATCGACCTTGATGCTGATGAAATTCTCATTCATGATCGCGGCGGTGCCGGGGTCCTCGAACGATTCGTGCTCCATCACGTGACACCAATGGCAGGCCGAGTAGCCGATACTCAAGAAGATCGGCTTATCTTCCTCGCGCGCCCGGCGCAAGGCTTCTTCTGACCACGGATACCAATCAACCGGATTCTCTTTATGCTGTAACAAGTAGGGGCTCGTCTCGTTCGCTAACCGGTTCGCCATCGACCACTCCTCTCGCCATTGATTGTCGCGGATTAGACCTTACCTGACTCCATCTTACCAAGCACCCTCCGTGCCTGCAATCCAGGAAAGGTCCGCGACAAAAACTCGCGAAATGATCGATGAAGAACGACGAGCGACAAGAACAAAGGACTGGCCAGCAAGAAAATCGCCTTTCGTCGCAACTGACCGACTCGCGACGATGATTGGAAACTTTCACCACTCAGCAACGACCGATGATCCTGACAACCGCGCAGGAATCGCGCTCCCCCCGTTTGGACCCTACTGTGTCACGGGGCCACTGCACTTCGCCGCACGTCCAGGAGGACGAGGCTTCGATGGGTGCTCTTGCCCAGGATGAGGCTGAGTATGACATCTCGACAAGATGAGATAACTATCCGACATCCAAATAAGGCCGCCATCGCGTGGAAATTCCTGGAGGGAAAATCCCAAGCCAGGAATTTCCACGCCTTCTGGGCCGCTTGAGAGGGGGCAGGACCGTGTTAAAATTCAAAAAAGATGCAATGTGACCAGACAATCTTCCAGAATATCCCTATCGCTTCTGAGTTTACCCGGGCAAAGGCACTTGCCAAAATCGACCCCAACCCACCCATAGAAGGTGTGATAATTATCACACCCCGCTAGAGAGAATTTGGAATTGTTTTCGCGAATCTACAAGGGGGCCCAGGCGCCGGATTTTGATGATCGAAAAGGGGGCCACCACGCCCAGACTCGGCTCTGGTGAGGGCAACGGACAGCCACACGGAAGCGGAGGGGAGCTGATCACAGTGGCAGACCGCGAAGCAATCCGACGGGCGGATTTGATCGAAGCGAACAGCATCCGGCCGATCGCGCGCGCGCTGAAGCCCTCGCGCCAGACGGTGGC
>DOUV01000734.1 GCA_003520455.1 Chloroflexota bacterium
CGCTCCCAATCGCCCTGGACGGATCCGATGAGGGCCGCCGCCTGGTCGAACCGCCCGGCGTGCGCCAGCGCCGCCGCCAGGTCGGAGAGCTCCTCCGATCGGTGCCACTCGTTCCGAATGGAATGGGTCACCCGGATTGCCTCGTCGAACACCGGGTCTGCTCGGCGATCCCCAACGCGGGCCAGCGCCACCGCCAAATGGCGCAAGGCGATTGCCCGCTGCCACCCATACTCTTCCTGCATGGTGCGGGCAGCTTCCCAGGCCTGGTCTACGATCGCGTCGGCCCGTACGTCCCCGGCCTTGAGGAGTACCACTGCCAGCTCCCGCAGCGCCTCCGCCCGTTCCCAATCACGCCGAATGGCATGGGCTGCCTCGACCGCCCCGTCGTAGCGCCCAGACAGTGCCAGGGCGACCGCGAGCTTGCCGAGCGTTTCCGCCTGGCTCACCTCGCTCTCAAGCCCATGGGCCACTTCGACCGCCTCATCGAACGCCAGGCCGGCACGATCGTCCCCGGCCTGAGCCATGGCCGCCGCCACCTCGCAGAGCGCAGCCGCCCGAAAATGGTCATACCCAACGGCACGGGCCGCCGCCCGCGCCTCATCGAACACGATCCTCGAGTTGCCGTCTCCCGCCTCGGCCAGGACAACCGCCAGATCGCCCAGCGCCCTGGCCCGCGCCGCGCTGTCCTCGAAGGCGCGGGCCATGTCCAATGCCTCGTCCAACAAGGTCTGATCACGCCGGCCCGCTTCTTTCAAGGTGGCGTCGATCGCCATCAGTTTCTCAAATCTTTGCTCAAGATCATTTTCGAGCCGCACGTGGATCAGGGCTTCGTCGACACGCCCCTGGCGGGCAAGAGTTTGCAAGTCGGTGGTAGTGCTGTAAGCGCTCAGGCCCACGAGTTGTCGTGCTGTCTGGAAGCGTGCCAGCATGGGCAGGTCCGGCCTGGCTTGTGACCGCGCTGCGTGCCAGGCCAGGTCCACATCAGCGAGGAAGCCGGTATAGGTGTAACGATCGGCCGCAAAGCGAGCCCGCATCCACCCTTGATGAATCAGGGCGTACAGCGCCTCGTGAAGACCCGCGCTGACCATATGCGTTGCCAGGTGTCGGCGAGCGTAGTCCTCCTGGGCGAGTCTGGTCCAATCGCCCCAATACCTGTCGCGGTAGTGGGTAACGATCCGCACATGGGCCTCACGGCCCTCAATGTAATCCTCGTTTTCCTCAGAGACGAGATACTCACCGAACGACGAGTGGTAGATGGAATAGCGCCGGGTTGTTCCCGTGCCGGCCGTATCCAGAAACGGCTTCAGTCGCGTGAGAATCGTTCCCACCGTCGTGGGCGGGACACCGGAGAAACTGGCAATCTGCCGGCGCGCCAAGGGCTCCTGGGCAACCGCCAGCGTTCCCAAGACCGGCTTGTAGGCCCCATCCCACGGTACGTCTTCCCGTTTTTCCTCGATCTTGCCCAGAAAGTCCGCGTAGATGCCGAAGAGCCCCTCCGGCAGCCGATCCAGGTCCAACAGGGTTTCGTCTCCACCTCGCACACCCTGGGCATAGTGATACAGGTAGAGGAAGTTCCCCTGGCTGGACCGAGCCACTTGCTCGCTGAAGGCATCCGGCTCAATCCGCCGCCGCGTGAGCATTGCGGCGACCGATTCCCCCTCCGCCAGCTGCTCGACGTAGGCTTTGGCATCCTCGATCGTGCGGGGATCGCGGTCTCCGGCCTCGTCCTCGCTCAGCCAGAAGGGCTGGACCTGGCTCATGAAATCCGGCGTCAGGTGCTTGCCGGGTCGCGACGAAAGGATGAAGCGGACATTGGGTGGCAGACTCCCGTTGGGAAGCAGCTTGAGGATGGTGCGCTGCGGGCTGGAATAGTCCTCGGCCTCGTCCAGGCCGTCCACCACGATCACGATCTGGTGCTCGGGCCAGCGGTTGGCGATGGCCTGCAGGGGGGTCGTCAGCAACTGGCGGACGATCTGCTCCACGTCCAGCACGAATCGCTCGATGTAGACGCCGATGGCCTGCGCGGCCGGGCCAAAACGCTTGACCTCCTGGTTCACCGTCAGGGCGGGCCGGTCGGGAGGCCGAGGTTTGGCCCTGAACTCGCCGACCTGGGCGCCAACCAGCAAACCATCCAGCTCTTTCACGTTCTGGCTGATGGTAATGCCCCAGGCTGGCCAGTCCATAATCCAGCCGCCGTAGTCGCGCAGCAGTTGGTAGCCGATGGACTCGGCGAAGCGGACAGGATTGCGCCAATCCAGGACGGCTGGCAAATCGATCCGGCTCCCCCGGCCGATGAAGTGGTGAGGATAGCCACGTCGCCGGACCAGGTCGGCCAGGAAGGAGGTCTTGCCGCTGCCGGGCTCGCCCAGGAGCAGGAAAGAGCGGGGACCATCCGCCTTGAGAAAGGCATCCGCGGCGTCTCGGACCCACTGCCGCCCGACGAAGTCCGCCGTGCTCCTGGCGATGAGCGTGCGATAGTCGATGATCTTGGCGGCAGCCGGCGACGGCGCGGCCGCTACTGAGGCGCCGCACTTGGAGCAAACGCGGGCCCTGGCCGGTAGCCGATCGTACCCGCACGTCGGACAGTCCATCTTGCTCCGATCGTCATTCACTCGCCAGTCGCCGCCTCCGGTGTAGAGAGCAACTCGAGAATTGTGCGCCAGCCTGAATGTGCCCACCCCGCCACGTCGATGGCCGCGCGCAAAACAGTCACGGACAGCCCCTGCCCCAGGCGCTCGAAAGCGGGCGCCCACAAGGCGAGGATCTGTACAAACCCATCCGGTCCAGGGACACCCACGACGCGGAGCGCGTCGCCGCAGTACCCGGCCTGGACCAGGCTTGCGGCCAGGTCACGCAGCGCCTCGGATCGTGAACTCTCGGCCGGAAGATCGCGAGCGCTCTCTTCGGCTTCAGCAAATGCCTGGCGCGCCCGAGGCTCCCCCGCCGGTGCCC
>DOUV01000326.1 GCA_003520455.1 Chloroflexota bacterium
AGGGCCTCCACCAGCGCCTGCCAGGGGCTCGTCAGAGCCGGCTCTGCTCCTGCCTGCGTGAACAGCGTTGGCAGGCGGTGAAGCAGGAACAGCCAGGGCTGTAGTAGCTCCTGTTCGCGCCGGGTCACGAGCAACTGGTGATTCATTCGCTCGACCCAGACCCGCAGGCTGCGCAAACCGGCGGTATCAAGGCGGGAAGCCTTTGTCGAGACCAACTCCGCCAGCGCGCGCTCCAGTTGTGGCCAGCTCTCTCCTGCGAGCCAGAGGAGCAACGGGACCCAGCCGCCAGGCTCGTTTCCAACTGTCAAGATCTCCTGCCGGATGTGGGCGATCCGGCTCCGTACCAGAGCCACCTGCGGCTCGAGATCTTCCCCGTCGAGCCCCTCCACGACCTCGGCCAGGACGGCGAGCGTGTCGAGAAGACCCTCCCATCGCTCCCAGCGCGGGAACGGCGTCTGGGGGAGAGCCTGGCACGCCTGAGCGAGCGCCCAGAGCGAGGCGGCCAGGTTGCCGCTATCCACGGTGGAGACGTAGCGCGGCGGCAGAGACTCCAGGGTGCGCGTATCGTACCAGTTCAGCCAATGGCCCCGATGGCGCTCCAGCCCGTCCATCCCCTCAAACGCGTCGCGCAGCCGTGTCGTTAACCCCAACGGTCCGAGGTAGCCAAAGTCGTAAGCCGACAGCGTCGCCAGCAGGAGCAGGCCGATGTTGGTCGGCGACGTGCGGTGCGCGATGTACCCCCGCGGCGCTTGCTGGAAGTGGTCAGGCGCCAACCAGTGATCTTCAGGGCCGACGAACTGCTCGAAGTAGAACCAGGTGCGGCGGGCCAGGGTACGCAACTGCTGGCGCTGCTCGACGGTCAGCGGCGCCGGCTCCTGAATTCTGGGGCGACTGATCCAGAAGGCGATTTGGGGGGAGAGGAGCCATACCAGCAACAGCGGTGCGACGACCGGCAGGGCCGCCGGGTTGACCAGGCCCACGAGTGCCCCGAGAACGAGAGTGAGCAATAGAGACGGGGTCATCTGTTGCCAGGCCTGATCCGCATCGACCTCTGCGCCGATCAGGCGCGCGGTGAGCGCTGCGCTGGTCCATTGCAGGAGGTGCCGCCGGGTGATGAACAGGCGGATCAGGGTCGTCCCAACCGCATCCAGGACAAGGAGGGTCTCGTAGGGCAGAAGAGCGAGCGCCAGGAGCCAACGAATCCCGGCATCCCGAAGGGGACGGAGAAGGTCGCGCACCGCTCCACCCGGTCGCTCTCCGAACGGAAGCGATCGGAGACCGCGAATCAGCGTGGTCACCGCGTCGAGGAGGAGGGGTACGGCCGGGACCAGCAGCCCCATCACCATCCAACCCGGCACCGAGCCGGGCAGCCAGAGCCAACCGGCGACGAACAAGGCCAGCAGGGCCGGCGCCAACAGGCTCCGGCGCAGATTGTCGAGGATCTTCCAGCGGTCAATTATCGAGAGGTCGTTCGGGATCGTTCCCCGGATGGCATGGGGCACACGGGGCAGAAGCCAGGGCAGCAGTTGCCAGTCCCCGCGCACCCAGCGATGCGAGCGGCGCACGAGAATGAGATAGTGGGCGGGATATTCCTCGTACAGGATGATATCCGTCACCAGCCCTGCGCGTCCGTGGATCCCCTCGAAGAGATCGTGGCTGAGGAGGGCGTTCTCGGGGACCCGGCCCGCCAGGCTGCGCTCAAACGCATCCACGTCGTAGATCCCCTTACCGACGTAGATTCCCTCACCAAACAGATCCTGGTAAACGTCGGAAACCGCCCGCGTGTAGAGATCAAGCCCAATATCGCCGACGAAGACCTGGGTAAAGAGGGACTGGTTGGCGCTGGTCGGCGTGATCTCGGTTCGGGGTTGCAGCACGGTGTAGCCGGCGATCACGGCGCCAGTGTGGAGGTCAAATTCGGCGCGATTGAGAGGGTGCGCCAGGGTTGCGACCAGCCGGTTCGCACTGTCCCTCGGCAGAACGGTATCAGCATCCAGGGTGATAACGTACTTGATCCTCGCCAGCCCTTCGCGATCCCCGAGCTGCGCCGTGAAGGAGGTCTCCTGGCTCCCGCGCAGCAGCCGGTTGAACTCGGTGAGTTTGCCGCGCTTGCGCTCCCAGCCCATCCACACCGCCTCGCGCGGATTCCACACCCGGTGGCGGTGGAAAAGGGCGAAAGGACCAGCCCCCGGCCGGCGATACTTCGTGTTGAGCGCCTGGATCCCTGCCTGCGCCTGTTCAAGCAGGGCCCCGTCGTCCGGCATCTGCTCCTGCGGGGCATCGGCGAGATCGGTGAGCAGGGCAAAGGTAAGTTGGGGATCGGGGTTCCGCAGGAAATGAAGCTCCAACTGCTGGAGCAGATCATCCACCTCCCCGGCGCTGGACAGCAGCGCGGGAACAACCACCATCGTAGGATACTCGGGCGGGATGCCCGCGCTGAAATCCAGCTTGGGCAACACTCGGGGCGATACGGTGTGGGTGATGGCCCAATTGGTAATGGCGACGGCGACGGTCATGGCCGGCACCAGGCCCAACAGGATAAGAGCTGCGACCTGGAGTGGTGACCCACCCGTGCTGACAGCATAGCGAAGCAGCACGAATAGGAGAATGAGCATCAGGAGGCCGATGCTGCCGAGGTAGACCAGGGTGGGATGCTCGAATGACCAGCGCCGCACGCGCACGCCCCACGCAGGCCGGTAATCCAGGTGCGCCTCGAGCGCGGCGCGGCCCCGGTCCACGAGATAGAAACCGACGTGGCCGGCGCGAGCCGAGGTGCGCTCACCAATGCGAGCATCCCCCTGTTGCGCCAGCCGGATGGCCTCCCCGGCCACGGCTTCTTCATTCCAGTCCGTCGCCAGGGCCAGCGCCTCGACGACCTTGCGATAGCGGTCGCGCGTCTCGAAGTCCATCTGCGCGTAGAACCCCTCAGGGTCGTCGCGCAAGATCTGCTCGACCTGACTGACACTCTCAAAGAATTCTTTCCAATTCTGGGTGTGCAGCCAGCGCAGGCTGGGGATACTGCTGGCGACCACGTTCTCGTCGGCCGCGGCGTGGGCCGTTAGAGCTGGCGCTCGAGGGGCCGCGCCCCCCGGCCACTGGATGCCGGTAATGCGAGCGAGAGCCTGGCTCAATGCCTCCAGGAGCCCCACGCGCAGCATAGTCGGAAACGCCCACAACTCCCCCATCGTCAGTGGAGCAACGTCCTGGTAAACCTGCGTGAAACGTCTCAGCCGGTCGAGCTCGAGGTGGTAGTCGCTGGCGCGGATGAACTCCCGCGCCAGCGCATAGATCCGCGGTTCCCCCTGCAACGGGCCGGCATCGAGCTTGGGCAACTGGCGGTAGTAACCCTGGGGCATATCCTCGCGAATCTGGCGCAGAGCTTGCTGAACCACATAAAAGTTGTCTAGCAGCCACTCGGCCGCATACGAGAGGGCGAGTTCGCTCTGAGACGCCTCGACAAAGTGCTCATAGGCCGCACGCAAAAGAGCCTCTTGCACGCGGAGGTGTTCTTCTAACCAGAACTCGTGCCCAGGCCGGCGCGAGGCGGCCTGGTGCCTGGCCAACTGCTGTGCCAGTTCGTCCAACCGCTGCGCCCGCACCGCTTCCTGATCGAGAGGTGTCTGGTCTGTAAGCGTCAGCGAATCAGCGGAGTGCTCTGTCATGCACGAGCGTCCCTTGAGCGTGCTCTCTCGCAGCGACTTCGGCCCGGGTCGGTTCGATCTCGTCTGCCGAAAGATCCTGCACGATTAAGAGTGGTGTGGCGCCGTAGGCGACGAAATTACTGGTGATACTACCATAGGGCCACTTATTCTTACCAGAATAGCCGTGAGCACAAAGCATCACCAGGTCGATACCCTCCGCCTCCACCAGCTCGTGCAGCGTGGCGGCGACATCGTCTCCCACCAACAGGCGAACCTCGGCCTCCGGCGGGAGGTGGGATTGCAGGTACTCCAGGTAGCGCATCGCTTCCTGCCGATTGCGCTCCGTGAGGCGATTCGCCAGCTCGAGATCCTCTGATGATGGCGCGCGGCGCGGCATCTCGGGCGGACGCGCGACGTGAACGATGAGAAGTTGGGACTCGTGGTGGCGCGCCAGGGTCGTCGCGAGCGGCACAACACTCTCGGCCCGCTGCGAACCATCCAGCGGCACCAGGAGTCGCCGATAGCGCACGCTGGCAACGCGGCCGGTCATCGGTTGATAGGCCCGCACAATCATGGTTGAGGTGTGCGCCCGCAGCAGGATTTTCTGCACCACACCGCTCATATTCCAGGGACTCAGGCCACTCCGGCCATGACTACTGAGAACCAGCAGATCGACATCGCTGGCGCGAGCGTACGCCACGATGCGGTCCGCAGCTTGGCCCTCCAACAGGCTGCTCTCCGTGTGGACTCCCACGCGTCGCAAGCCGTCGGTGAGGCCTGCCAGGTAGGCTTCCGCTTCCGCTTTCCTGAAACGCCATTCGAGTGGGTCGACCGCCTGCATCGGACCGGCGCTACTGCGCTGCTCCAATACCAGGAGGAGGGTGACGCGAGACTCAAAGGTTGCCGCGAGGGCCGCAACGTGCGGCAAGACGCACTCGGCCAGGGCCGATCCGTCGAGAGGAACGAGGATATGATTGAACATAGGTCCTTCCTTTACTCTCCGGTATGGGTGGAAGGTCGTCGCCAGTGACTGGCAGAACGGTGGGGTGCTTGATGTGATTTCGGCAACGTTCACACTGGGTAGTATACATAGTTTTGTTGAAAGCCGGTACCAGGCGGCGCAGGGTCGCTCAAAAAGCGGCGCATGCGAGGTGCGCACCGTGGCCGGGCGGCGGGCACGGGCCGGTGTACCCGGTCTTGCGAGAGTCATTCGTGCCGGCAATCCCGACCTCGCCCGCTTTCGTGCCCTCAGGCAGATTTGACCGCGATGCGGGGATGTCGAAGAGAATCCAATCGGTAAAGGTGCCCTTGCGCGCGTCGGGGTCTTCGACCAGGAGGGCAAAGCTCCGGGTCCCATCTGGGGCGCCCTGCCAGCGCAACTCCGGCGAGACATTCTCACCATCGCAGGTAAAGCGTTTGGGAATTGTGCCCCCCGCTGAGAAGGCTGGGCTCTCAAGCGTGAAGGATGTCGCCACTGATTTTCTCCTTTTGCAGCAGTGTTTCCTCGCTGTCCCTTCAACGAAGCCACGAGGTCTTCCAGGCAATCCCCGGAGTTGTAGCAACTTCTTTGCCATGGCCAATGCCATCTCCACCGTACGAGTTTGGACTCGGCAGGAAGTTGCCGTGGATGCGAAGGACGAGAGAATACGCGGCCCCGGGTGCAAAAGATCGACAGTCAGCGCAGGCAAACGACTCTAAAAATCCAGAAACGGCCGGCGCTGGCGAACTGAGCTTTTCAGACTCTGGCCCGGTCCTTGCTGTTCTCGGATCCCAGTAAAAATGCCTGGGTGGTGACTGGTAGAGCTTCTCTCCACATGGCGCGCCTCTCAGGTCAA
Source organism: Chloroflexota bacterium (assembly GCA_003520455.1). The sequence continues at coordinate 5,477 of DOUV01000326.1, forward strand.
AAGAGCGTTCTCACCACACGAAAGGAATGGCGACTATGCCACAAACAACGTTTGCCGGACATCCGCCTGGTCAGGTTCACCCTCGAGAACCCGCAGCTGACCCACCCCCAACCCGTGCTGGAGCACGCCAGCCTTCATGATTGTGGCACGAGTCTTGCAGCACCGAGGGGAAGGGCGAGGGAGGTGCGTGCCATCGCCAGGGATCCTGTGACAAGCCAACAAACGCCGCAGAGATCCGGCGCACGCCCTGGTTCGCCACCAAAACGGCGCCGGTGCCGCAAGCCGTCTTTCACACGCTGTTTGGCCTGGCGCTCGGGCTCTACATAGCTCCACACTGCCTCGAAGCGAGAGTACCGGATGGGCTGGTGCGGGGCCCGGACCGCCACGCGACAATCAGCATGGGGGGGCAGACGCGCGGGCGACCCCCATAGGCAGAAGAAAGGAGATGAATCGAGATGGCCCAGAAGCAGCAGTACGAGTGCAAGGTGTGCGGCGCGGAATTTCCGACGCGCGAGCAACTCGAGGAACACAAGAAGAAGGCACACCAGCAACAGCCAGAACAACAGAAACGATAGAACCCAAGAACGCGTCGCCGGTTCCGGCAAGGGGGCCGGAACCGGCGACCCACAATCTGGAGGCGCGCCATGCCAGTTGACATCACCCGAGATGATGTACACCGACTTGTCAAGGACGGAGCGCAGCTCGTCGAGGTGCTCGGCCGGGAGGAGTACGAGGGCGAGCATCTTCGCGGCGCGATCAATATTCCCCTCACGACGCTCGATCGTGAGACAACCGCCCCACTCAAGCAGGACAGACCCATGATCGTCTACTGCTTCGACTATCAGTGAGACATGAGTGCCCGAGCCGCGGCGCGGCTCGAGAGCCTCGGCTTCACTCGGGTCTTCCGGTACCAGCCGGGAAAAGCAGACTGGCTCGCCAACGGGCTGCCGACTGAGGGAAAGTATGCCGATGTGACTCGCGTCGGCGATCTCGCCCGGCACGAGGTGCCGACCTGCCGCCTGGGAGATCGGGTCGGCGATATCGCCGAGCGGGCCCGGACGAGCGGGTTGAACGTGTGCGTCGTCGTCACTGCCGAGCGGGTGGTGCTCGGGTTGCTTCGGCCCCAAGCCCTGGATGCCGATCCCTCGACCACTGTCGAACAGGTCATGGAGTGTGGTCCCAAAACGTACCGCCCCCACGTCTTGCCGGATCGGGCAGCCGAGTACATGCGGAAGCACGAGCTCGACAGCGTCCTCGTGACCACCTCCGATGGAGAGTTGCTGGGCGTGTTGCGTCGGAAAGATGCCCAGCGGGAGGCAGCGGACGGCCAACCGGCGAACAAGAGGCAGCAGGAATCCGGAAACAAATGAGGCCCCTATGATCGAGATCGGCTACTGGCTGTCCAGCGAGGAGCATGGCCCGAACGACCTGGTCCGGTACGCCCGGCGAGCGGAGGAGGTGGGCTTCACGTTCGCCGTGATCTCCGACCACTACCATCCCTGGATCGACCGTCAGGGTCAGAGCCCCTTCGCCTGGAGCGTCATCGGCGGCATCGCCTACGCGACCGAGCGGCTGCGACTGGGGACCGGAGTGACCTGCCCCACGATCCGCTACCACCCGGCCATCATCGCGCAAGCAGCCGCCACCGCCGCGGCGATGATGCCAGGCCGTTTCTTCCTCGGCCTGGGAACCGGGGAGAATCTCAACGAACACATCCTCGGCGATCGTTGGCCGCCCGCAGACGTCCGGCTCGATATGCTGGAGGAGGCGGTCGCGGTGGTTCGCCTCCTCTGGCAGGGCGGGCTGCAGAATCACCACGGCCGATATTTCACGGTCGAGAACGCCCGGATCTATACCCTCCCTGCTGAGCTCCCTCCGATCATGATCGCGGCCAGTGGCGCGCAGGCCGCCGAACTCGCCGGTCGCCTGGGTGACGGACTGATCAGTGTGGCGCCCGATCCAGATACCGTGGACGGATTCGAAGCGGCGGGCGGCGCGGGCAAGCCCCGCCTCGGCCAGTTCAAAGTCTGCTGGGCCCGCGACCAGGACGAGGCACGGCGCGTTGCCGCGACCTGGTGGCCAATCGCCGGGCTGAAGGGCGCTCTCACCACCCAATTACCGGTGCCCACGTATTTCGAGCAGGCCGCCAGCCTGGTCACCGAGGAGGACGTCGCCCGAGAGATTGTGAGCGGCCCCGATCCCGAGCGATACATCGCCAGCATTCGAGAGTTCGCCGACACCGGGTACGACCACGTCTATCTCCACCAGGTGGGACCAGATCAGGAGGGTTTCTTCCAGTTCTACAAACGCGAGCTCCTGCCCAGGCTCCGGAAGAAGTCACTCGTGTACTATTGATCCGTTCCCAGGCGACCCCTGGGCTCCTGACGACCATATTCGGAGACGAGCGATGAAAGTCGAGCGGCTCGAAGTAAGCGTCTATCGTATCCCGACTTCCCAGCCGGAGGCGGACGGCACGCTCCACTGGGACTCGACGACGATGGTCCTGGTGGATGCCGTGGCTGATTCCGGCGAGCGCGGGATGGGCTTCAGCTACGCCTCGGCGGCAGCGGCGGACGTCATCCGTGAGATGTTGGTCAGGACCGTCACAGGGTGCGACGTCGAGAACGTCGGCGCGGCCTGGACGGCGATGGTCGTTGCGACGCGTAATGCGGGCCGGCCGGGGATTGCTGCCACCGCTATCTCGGCGGTGGATATCGCCCTCTGGGACCTCAAGGCGCGCACGGCCGGGAAGCCCCTCTTCCGGCTGCTCGGCCCCTACCGGGAGACCGTGCCGATCTACGGCAGTGGCGGCTTCACCAGCTACACCGAAAAGGAGTTGGCCGCGCAGCTCGCCGGCTGGGTCGAGCAGGGCATCCCGCGCGTCAAGATGAAGGTCGGCAAAGAGTGGGGAACGAAACCGGAGGAGGACGTGGCGCGGGTGCGCGCGGCCCGCCAGGCGATTGGTCCAAACGCAGAGCTGTTCGTCGACGCCAACGGTGCCTACTCCGCCAGGCAGGCGATCGAGATGGCACAGCGCTTCGCCGACCAGGGTGTCAGCTACTTCGAGGAGCCAGTCTCCTCCGACCAACTCCACCAGTTGCACTTCGTCCGGGAGCACGCGCCGATGGCGATTGCCGCCGGTGAGTACGGCTACGATCCCTGGTACTTCCGCGATATGCTCCAGGCCGAAGCGGTGGACATCCAGCAGGCCGACGCCACCCGCTGTCTCGGCATAACGGGCTGGTTGCACGCGGCGGCGCTGGCCTACGGCTTCGACATCCCCTTCTCGGCCCACACCGCCCCGGCGATCCACGCCCAGGTCGGATGCGCGGCGCCGCAGCTCGAACACGTCGAGTACTTCTACGACCACGTTCGAATCGAGCGGATCCTCTTCGACGGGGCTCCGGAGCCTATCGACGGATTCCTGCGCCCGGACCCCCAGCGTCCTGGACTCGGACTCGATCTGAAGCGCCAGGAGGCCGAAAAATGGAGGATCAACGCGTGACCAACCAGGTCTCACAGCGCAAGAAGCAATTGCTCTCGGCCGCGCCCCTGCAAGAGCCCCCTTCCTCTACCATAGGGTGGCAGGGCGGCGTAGACCCGGACCCCGACTACGATGTCGCCAGCCCCGACAAGGGGATCCTCGATTGGGACGAGAAGACCCGCTGTCTGTTAGGAGAAAGGAAGTCCGATGGACCGTCATAAACGGAACCGGTGGAAAGGCTTTATCTCCGGCGCGTTGGGTGGGGTGACCGGCGTGCTCGCCATGCGCTATTATTGGCAGCTGGCCACAGCGGTGATCGGCCATGATCCGCGGCAGGTGAGCAAACAAGGTGACAACGATGCGTCGACCGCGCTCGACTCGATCTCGCTGATTGGCAAACATCACAAAGCGGGTGAGTCCTCAACGGCGGCGGTCGGGCGGATTGCCTTTCAGCTGGTCACAGGGCACGAGCCCCAGCAGGAGACCAAGACGACGCTGAGCTACATCGTGCATTGGATCATCAGCCTGTTCGCGCGTAGTGTGTACGGTGCCCTCCGCGGCGACACTCATTGGCCAGACGTCACCGGTGGCCTCGCCCTGGCAGTCGGTCTCTGGTCACTCGGGGACGAGTTGGCGATCCCCCTCCTGAGGCTGGCCAGTGACCCCACGGCGTCCCCGCTCGAGCTGCATGCTCACGCGCCAGGCGCTCACCTGGCCTACGGCCTGGCGGCGGGCACGCAGACGCTCGATCAACTGTTCGAATGAACGACTTCGCCTCATCCCCGATCCCAGAGGTCCCCCACCTGGCGCGCACCGATCTCGATCCGCACCACCCCCGGCACACGGTGGTCTACCAGGGCTATACGGTGCTCGTCACATGCCAGGATGGTACCCTCCAGGGCGAGGGGTACGAGGGTCTCTACGACTTCGATACGCGGATCCTCTCCCGGTACCGGATCACGCTCGACGGGCAGGAGCCGAAATACGTCTCCTCTGGCGAGTTGGAGAGCGAGCGCTGGAACGCGCGCCTCCGCGTGCCCCGGCCCGGCGGAGACGACAGGGGGCCAAAGCTCCCGCAAGACCAGTTCGAGGTCGTACTCACCCGCTGGGTCGGGCGCGGGATGGCGGAGGAACTGGTCGTGCGCAACCACAGCATGGTCCCGGCGACGACGGAGTTGGTAATCGAGTTGGATGCCGATTTCGCCGACGTCCAGGAGGTCGGCGGCCAGCGCCAGCAGCAGGGCACAACCGAAGTCACCTGGAACGCTGCCGAGCGCACGCTCCTGTTCGACTACCATGTCGAGCAGCCGAGCCACTCGCTCCATCGGGCCATGAGGCTGCGAGTCATCGAGGCCGATGCGGAGCCCAGGTGCGATGGGCGCGCCGTGCACTTCACGCTGCAGCTCCCGGCGCGGGGGTGCTGGGCTGCGCGGTTGGCCTACGATTCACTGGTGGACGGTACCTGGCGTGAGCCGCTCCTCGATTCACCGACGGAGAAGACGCCTCGCGACAGCATCCGCGAGCGCTGGCGCCGCCAGCGAGCGTCAATCGAGTGCTGCCACCCGGTCGTCGCGCAGACGTTCGAGCAAGCCGCGGACGATTTGTTCGCGCTGCGCAACTGGGAACTCGACCCGGCACCCGACGCCTGGGTTCCCAATGCCGGTGTGCCCACGTTCACCGGCCTCTTCGGCCGCGACTCACTGACCGCCGCCTGGCAGGGCGCGCTCATCGGGCCCGAGATGATGCGCGGCGCCCTCGCCGTCATCGCCGCCACCCAGGCCGATTCCTCATCCGCCTGGCGGGACGAAGAGCCCGGCAAGATGATCCACGAGATGCGGCGCGGCCCGCTCTCGGAACTCGACATCATCCCGCAGCGCGCCTACTACGGCACGCAAACATCGCCTGCGATGTTTGTACTGGCGCTCTCCGAGTTCTGGCACTGGACGGGCAACACCGCCGCGCTGCACGAGTACCGTGATGCCGCCCTGCGCACCTTTGAGTGGGCGAAACGCTACGGTGACCGGGACGGCGATGGGTTCCTGGAGTACGTACAGCGATCGCCCAAGGGGCTGAAGAACCACGCCTGGAAAGACTCCAACGAGGCCATTCGCTATCCCGACGGGGCCATCGTCGAGAACCCGATAGCGACGGTTGAGGAGCAGGCCTTCCACTTCATCGCGCTCCAGCGTATGGCTGAGATCCTCGTGGCCCTCGGCGAGGAGCAGCGCGCTGAGGAATTCTTGAACCGCGCTCGCGCCCTCAAGCGGCGCTGGCACGAGGCCTTCTGGATGGAAGCGGAAGGCTTCTATGCGATGGCACTCGATCCAGACAAACACCTGGTGCGGACTATCGGCTCGAACCCCGGCCACGCCCTCGCCGTCGGCATCGTCCCGCGCGAGAGCGCCCGGTCCGTTGCCGACCGCCTGATGGCGCTCGACCTCTTCTCTGGCTGGGGCGTGCGCACCCTCTCCAGCCTACATCCCTCGTACAACCCCTACGCCTATCACCTGGGCACTGTCTGGCCGGTGGAGAACGCCACCTTCGCGCTGGGCTTCAAACGCTACGGCCTGGACGAGCACGTCGAGCGCCTCGTCACCGCTCTCGTCGCTGCCGCCGGGCACTTCCACGACCTGCGCCTGCCGGAGTTGCTCGGCGGGCATGGGCGCGACGAGTCCCCGATCCCGACGATCTACCCTCAGGCCAACAGCCCCCAGGCGTGGAGCGCCAGCGCGACCGTCCAACTCGTCCAGATCATGCTAGGTCTCTACCCCTTTGCCCCCGCCCGCACGCTCGCGCTCATGCGACCGCAGTTGCCGGCCTGGCTCGACGCCGTCACCCTCAGGAACATCCGCGTCGGCGACGCTATGGTCTCGATCCGCTTCAACCGCCAAGACGACGGCACGACGACGTACGAGGTGATCGAGCAGGCAGGAACGTTGTTCGTCGTGACTGTACCACCCCCGAACGACGTCAGCCCGGGGCGGGCCGGCTGGACGGCGCAGCTCAAGAGCTGGGCGCTCGACCATGTGCCCGGCGGCACCGCACGGGCAATCCGTATTGCTCTTGGAGACATCGAAGACTGACCCGTGCACCGGTTCCAAAGCTGGTGGGTGTTGGGTCGAACGGAGCATCCCGAAACCAGAGAAGATTGAGAGCCGGGAGGCGGCTGTAAAACCGCCTCTCGCCCGGGTGCTCTTCCCACCGGCCCTCGTCTTCGTGTTCCATCTGAAGTGGAATCCGATCTTCAGCTGTCCGTGGCTAGCTCAGTGGGAATCTTGCTCAAAAACGGGTAGCAAAGGGCCCGGCGGGCAGATCGTTCAGCGGGCCACCAGCTCCGAATGCATTTGGAGCCACCTCATGATATCTCGTCGCCGCATGATCCCTACCAGGTGGTTATTCTCCATGACGGGCACCTGGCGCACATCGCGTTGCATCAGCTTGTTGAGCGCCGCGCCGGCATCCTCCTGAGGGCTGACGACGACAAGCTGGTCGGCACGTGTCATGATCTGGCCAACGCTCGTCGTGTCCCACTGATCGCGCGGCACCTCGCGCACATCTTCCAGGGTCACCAGGCCGACCAAACGATCGCCGTCGAGCACCGGAAAGGCGCGCTCGTCCGTCCCCATGACGTGATCGTACACAAGCGCACTGACCGGGATCTCGGGCGGCACGGTCGGCACATCGGCCCGCATGAGCCGCGCGACCGGGACGCCCTCGAGCACATCCTGGACGACGACTTGCTGGTAGCTCTGGACGGCGGCGTTGTTGAGGAACCAGCCGATGAACGCCAACCACAGGCCGCCGATGACACCGGTACCGAAGAACGGGATCCGGACCCCGAAGACCATCGCAATACCAGCAATGATCATGAGCCAGGCGATCGCCTGGCCCACGTATGAGGCCCAGCGCGTCGCCCGGCGGAGGTTGTTGGTGATGGCCCAGAGAATCGAGCGCAGAAGGCGCCCGCCGTCCAGCGGGAAGCCGGGAATGAGATTGAAGATGCCGACGAGAATGTTGATCGGGCCGAGCCAGAGCAGCAAGGTCGTCAGGGGATCGAGCCCGGCGAGCGCTCGTTGCGGGTTGATCATGGCCCGCTGCAGCCCGCCGGCAGAAAGGTTGGCAGCAATGATGAAGAGCACGCCCAGCACGATGCTGGTAATCGGGCCGACGACGGTGATCAAGAACTCTGCGCCCGGAGAGGGTGGTTCCCGCTCGATGTTCGACACCCCACCAAACAGGAATAGCGTGATGTTGCGGACCGGGAGGCCTTGGGCCTTGGCCACCAGGGAGTGCGCCAGTTCGTGCGCCAGCACTGAAGCGAAGAAGAGAATTGCGGCCACAGCGGCAATGCCCCAGTTCAGCGCCGGCCCCCACGCCGGATGCACCTGCGAGAACACCGTCGCCAGATTCCATGTTACCAGCAGGAAGATGAGGAGCCAACTCCAATCGATACCGATGTTGATACCGAAGAGTCGGCCAATGCGAAAGCCGCCGCGCATGGCAATGTCCTTTCACAAGTCATGTGGATAGACTCAGTTATAGCAGGGATCACGCCGCTCTGTCTACCCTCGGACCCAGGATGGACAGATGAAGAGGGATCACTGCTTCTCACGCCGGCACGCGGGCTTTGCTCCGGCGCTGACGCCTGGGCACGGACAGCTACAGGGATGTTGAGTGGCCGAAAGCACGTCCAGGCTCTCGACCAGGTTCGCGACCCGGCGCTTCCAGGCAGAGCCGGCGACCTCCCAAGAACTGCTCATACAGTTCCCGTCCGTTGGAAGCGCGACTGGACCACTCTCCACGAGGCGCAGTTCGGTTCTGTAAATGTGGGGGGCAAGCCGCCAATCACGAAGGGTGGATCTCACTGCGACTGGTGACAGACAGGGTGACCTGTTACGAGGCACACCGAGAAGAAGTCGCGTGCGCGCCCAGATGACTCGCTCGTCGGCAAGAATCGTGCCGCGCCGAAGCGAATTCGAGGCACTCCTCAAATGCTAATTGCCGTGGCGCCCAGCTTCCCGAATTCGAGCGCCAGGACTGGACCGGTAGCGGCCCCACTCTTGCTGGGACTGTTGGTACCGGCGCTTGTCTCGCTGGCCGTCGTGTCGGAACGTTCTACGATAGCGCCGGATCGGGGAGCGAACGGCGATGAGCTTTGGGAGCGCGGGACTGTAGCGGCGCGATGGCGAGAAGAAACAGGTGGAATCCATGAGTACAACCCACGAACACAATCCTACCGATGGCTGGCGCACTGGACTCCTGGGCGGGCTGGCCAGTGGCACCTTCTCGACGGCCGTGGTCAGCCTCGGAGCCCGCCGGATTGGGCGCGATCCTCAATTGGACTGGATGGAAGCCGCGACCGTCGCGCTTCGTGACCGCGCCATCCACACCCAGCCAGGCTGGGGAGAGGTCGTGGCTGGTGTCCTCGTTCACCAGTCGGCCGATTTGGCCTGGGCGCTGGTCTTCTTCGGACTCGGCGCCCGATGGAGCCGCAGGCTCCGACCGCCAGCCCTCCTGGCCCTCTCGGCCCCCTGGGCGCTCATCACCTCCGCCATCGAGTACTACCTGATCCTGCCCTGGTTGCAGCCGATCCTGCCGATGCAGGTGCCCTACTGGACAGCACTCACCGTTCACCTCGCATCGGGCACTGTCTACCCGCTCTACCCCTGGATTCGGGAGCGAGCCTCTGGGCAAGAGCAGACAGACAAGACGTTCGTACGGTGTTGGGCCGCCGTGCTCGCCGGAGGCCTTGGGCTCCTCGCCGGGCTGACCGCCCTGGCCCGCGCCGGGTACGGCCTCCCCTGGCCGTTCGCGGCGAAGCAGGCGCGCGAATACGATCGCACCTTCCTCCACCACATGACCGCTCACCATCAGATCGGCAAGCGCCTGGCAACGATGGCAGTGGAAAAGGGGATCCGGCACGAGTTTCGCGTCCTGAACGAGCTGATCCTGGCCGAGCATCAGGCCGAGATCGACCTGATGTGTGACTGGTGGCGTCGCTGGTACAAGGAGGAGATGCCGACCATCACGGCGAAGGAGTATATGGAGATCGCTGGCATGCCCGCGGCCGCGGCCATCAAAGAATTGGAGACTCTCGAGGGTCTCGACTTTGAGGAGCACTACCTGCCAATCATGATTCTTCATCACGAGGGCGCGATTACAATGGCCAACAACGCGTGGGAGCAGGCGGGCGACCCCCGGCTCCGCATCCTGGCCGATTCGATCCGCCACTCTCAGCGCGGTCAGATCGAACGAATGGCGGCCCTCTTCCGTAAGGGAGTCACGCTTCGGGCCGGGGCCAGTCGTTCCTGATCGGTTTGCCGACTGCTCCGGAAAGGCGCAAGCATCGAGGAGGTGGCGAGAATGATCCTGGCACTGGTCGGCGACGTCATGCTCGGGCGCGGTGTGGCGATGGAAATCGAGCGCCGCCCCCCGGAAAGCTTCTGGGGCGACACGCTGCCCATGCTTCGAGGCGCGGACCTGGTGATTGGCGGCCTGGAGTGCGCCATCACCACCCACCGCATTCCCTGGACCCGCACCCCGAAAGTCTTCCACTTCCGGGCGCCGCCGAAGGCCGTCGACGTCCTCCTGGCCAGCGGGATCCGCTGTGTCCCACTGGCCAACAACCACACGCTGGATTTCGAAGAGCAGGGCCTGCTGGACACCA
>DOUV01000808.1 GCA_003520455.1 Chloroflexota bacterium
TGCCAGGCGCGCCTCCACCCCGGCCGCGGCCAGCTTCGGCGTCAGGCGTGAGACCGTGCCAAGCGGGCTGGTCTCGGTCATCCCCCAGGCGTGCAGGATCGGCACACCGAAGTGCTGCTCGAAGCCCTCGATCATCGCCCGTGGTGCCGCCGAGCCACCCACCACGAGCGTGTGCAACGAACTGATATCGTACTCGCGCTCCTGTAGCTCCTGGAAGAGGCCGATCCAGAGAGTGGGCACCCCGGCGGCGATGGTCGCCCGCTCGTCCTGGATCAGCGTGGCCAGATCGCGCGGCTGCATGTTGTTGCTGGGATAGACCTGCTGAGCTCCAACCATTGTCGACGTGAAGGGCAGACCCCAGGCGTTGGCGTGGAACATCGGGACGACGATGAAAATTGTATCGCGCTCGCTGGCTCCCACGCTGTCGGCGACCGCCGAGCCCATCGAGTGCAGAAAGAGAGCGCGGTGGCTGTAGGCCACTCCCTTGGGGTTGCCCGTCGTCCCTGAGGTGTAGCACATCCCCGCCGCCTGGTTCTCATCCAGGCGCGGCCACGCGAAGCTCGAGCCGGCAGCATCCAGCAGTTGCTCGTAGTCGTGGGCCGGAGCGAGGGTGGTCTCGATGTCGCCCCGGTCGCTCATGATGATGTAGTGTTGCACGCTCTTGAAAGTCGGTGCCAGCCGCTGCACGAGCGGCAGCAACGACTCGTCCACGACGAGCACCTTATCCTCGGCATGGTTGACAATGTAGGTGATCTGCTCGGGAAAGAGGCGAACGTTCAACGTGTGGAGCACCGCGCCCATGCAGGGAATGGCGAAGTAGAGTTCGAGGTGGCGGTAGTGGTTCCAGGCACACGTGGCCACGCGGTCGCCCGGCCGGACACCGAGATCGGCCAGGGCGTTGGCGAGGCGCTGGGCGCGGCGGGTGAAATCTCCGTAGGTGTAGCGATGGATGGCCCCGCCCGGCATCTTGCTCACAATCTCGCGATCCGGGAAGAGCCGCTCGGCCCGTTGGAAGATGTGCTGGAGCGTGAGGGGATAGTCCATCATCAAGCCCTGCATCTGGCATACCTCCTTTTCACAGTGCGCTGGTTGCCCCTTTGACCTGGCCGGCGGCAAACCTATGATTCACCACTGGACCCACCCCCGATGCGGTGGAATCGTCGCCCCCGAGGTCACGAAGCGAGAACTGGTTAGCTCCAGTTTCCTCCGCTGGACGGCTGCTGTCAAGCCCCCTATACAAAACTGTGCGGGGCGGGCGCCAGAAGGGCCCGATCCTTCTGTAGAGACGGGCCACTGGCCCGTCTCCCACCAGCGAACCATTGCACGTCCCCCAGCAGCGCCGCAGCGCCGCGAACGATTGACGCACTCCCCAGGACGACCTATACTTGCCTGATGGGGCATCACGGCGGTCCCGACGAATCCGTGGCCCGCGCGCACGACGCGGGCCGTCTTTGTGTGAGGAGTCATCATGCGGGTTCTCATCACGGGCGGTGCCGGCTTCCTTGGCTCGCACCTCTGCGATCGCTTCCTGGCCGAGGGGCACGAAGTCATCGCTATCGACAATCTGCTCACGGGCAAGACCCAAAACATCAACCACTTAGCAGGTCACGACCGGTTCCGGTACATCAAGCAGGACGTCACCGAGTATCTGTACATCGATGGTCAGCTCGATGCCATCCTGCACTTCGCGTCACCGGCCAGCCCCGATGACTACCTCCAGTATCCAATCCAGACGCTGAAGGTCGGCGCGCTCGGGACCCACAAGACCCTCGGACTGGCGCGGGAGAAGGGGGCGCGGTACCTGCTGGCCTCGACCAGCGAGGTCTACGGGGATCCCCTGGTCCACCCGCAGCCGGAAAGCTACTGGGGCAATGTCAATCCCATCGGCCCGCGCGGCGTCTACGACGAGGCCAAGCGCTTCGCCGAGGCGATGACGATGGCCTACCATCGCTACCACGGGCTCGATACGCGGATCGTACGGATTTTTAACAGTGTCCTGGCAGACGAAATGATTTTCCTCTTCAACGATGAAGAGTGCCATATCGAAGCCGCGCAAGAGTACGCGAGCCGGATCGAGCAGCGGGATCTCTGGAGACCGTTGCACATTCAGGTACCCACCTTCGATCCCCAGACGTTGGCGGTCGAGCTACGGCCGGCGAGTGCTTTCATCAAGCACGCAGCCCTCGGGAAGGACGCTTACCTTGTGCGTACCCGCTACGGGCGGCAGATCAAAGTGACGGGCGATCACAGCCTGTTCAAACGTGACGAGCGAGGCCAACCTGTGGCGACGCCGGTTCGCCAGCTTGTCCCCGGCGACTCCATTGCCATCCCCGCACACCTTCCGGTGATTGAACGTGACGTGCCGCAGATCAACATCGGACAGAGCATCATCCAGCGATGCCAACGCCGCGAAGATCTTTGGGAGCATGCGCTCGTCTCGCCCGCTCTTTCTGACGTCGTCGCCCAACACAAGCAACGTATTGTTGCCGTCCTCATGCAGAGTGGGCGTTTTGATGGCAGCCGGAATAGACGCACTACAGTTGGGTGCGCCTACCGCAACTATCTTCACAAGGGAATTCTCCCACTGGCGATTGTCGCCGAGCTTCAACAACAGGTTGGGTTTGAATGGCCGGCCGGCGGGCACATTCGCCCCTATGGTGGGGGTGGCGGGATCGCGATTCCCAACCACATCGCCGTGTCAGACGATCTCCTCTGGCTTCTGGGCCTCTTCCTCGCCGAGGGTACCGGCTACACCAGGTCAGGGACGCACGGTATCCAGTTATGCTCTGATGAGCGCTTTGTCCTGCGCGCAAAGAGGTTGCTACAGCAGATTTTTAAGGTCAATCCGGGCTACAGGCCCGCTTCATCCATGCGGGGGCCGGTCGTCTACGCCAACTCCCGGCTGCTCGGCAACATTTTTACCATCATCTTTGGCGTCACCGGACCCTCAGACGAACGCCGTGTCCCAGCCTGGGTGTTCCAACTTCCGCTCTCACGGCTGAAACACTTCCTCGAAGGCTACCGCCAGGGTGACGGACCTCACACCAACTCCCATGAGGAGCGTGAACTCGCTTTCAATACCAGCAGCGAACGTCTGGCGACTGACCTGACCTACGTCCTGCTGCGCTTTGGGATCGTCGCATGGCTGGGCCAGTATGAAACGACCGCCAGGCAGCGATACGGCGAGCGTAGACTCCCCCTCTGGCGAGTGACGGCCAGCGAGCTCGATAACTTCGACATTCTCACCTGGGATCAAGCAGTACCACAGCGGCTAGACGCCGGACGAACGGGTGACCTGGTGTGGGTCCTGATTACATCGATCGAGCCAACCGAGGTCACCGCCTACGTCTACGATTTTGCTGTGCCGGGGTCGGAGAATTTTGTGGCTGGCAACGGCGTATTCGCGCATAACACCTATGGCCCCCGCATGCGCATCAATGACGGGCGCGTCGTGCCGAATTTCTTGACGCAGGCGCTCCGCCGCCAACCACTCACCGTCTATGGCGATGGCAGCCAGACGCGCAGTTTCGCCTACGTCAGCGATCTGGTGGAAGGCATCTACCGCCTGCTGTTGAGCGACGAGGTCGAACCGGTCAACCTTGGGAACCCCAATGAGTTCACGATTCTCCAGTTTGCCCACCTCGTCAACCAGATGACCGAGAACCCGGCCGGGATCACCTTCAAGCCCCTGCCGGTGGATGATCCCAAGATCCGCCAGCCAGACATCACCCGGGCTCGCCGGCTGCTCGGCTGGGAACCCACCGTCCCGCTCGAGGCGGGGATCAGGTACACGCTCCCGTACTTCCGCGAGCGGCTCGGGCTCTCATTGAGAAGCCCGGTTTGACAGCCCGGCGACGTCACCGTAAGATTGCCCGCTCGTGAGCCACATCCCTGCCCTCACACCGGCGCGCTTCGCTCGTAACTGGGATTTGGCCGGATGGTCATCCCAGTTTTTGTTGTGGGTCACCATCGTGGGACTGGCTGCGGCCCTGGCCTGGCTCCCCGTGGTGCTGGCCGCTGCGCTCGTTGTCGGCGGGGGGTTCGCCGCGCTGGTGCTCATTCGCCCCGTCTGGGCACTCGTGTTGCTCCCCTTCGCGGTGCCCTTCGGCTCGATCGCCGACATCCGGATCGGACCGGCCCAGGTGGGCGGTACCGAGGCCCTGGTAGGGCTCTTCCTCGCCGGCTGGCTGGCCCGGGGGGTGGCCCGCCGCGAGT
>DOUV01000770.1 GCA_003520455.1 Chloroflexota bacterium
GGCCACGTTCTCCCAGGCGCTCAGGCGGGGGAGCAACTCGAACCGCTGAAAAATGAAGCCGACCCGAGCCCGGCGGTGCGCGGTGAGGGCGGCTTCGCTGGCCTGGCCCAGGTTGGTCCCGTCCACCCACACCTCACCCGTCGTCGGCCGGTCGAGGCCGCCGACCAGGTGGAGGAGGGTGCTCTTCCCCGAGCCACTCGCGCCAATCAGGGCTACGAACTCGCCGGGGGCGATTGCCAACGAGATGCCGCGCAGCGCGTCCACCCAACGGTCGCCCATGCGATAGCGTTTGGTGACGGCGTGGAGGCGGATGAGACGGGGCGGCATGGTACAGTGACGACTCCTGCTACCGCAGCGCCTCGGCGATGGCCTGGGTGGCCTCAGGACTGAGCCGGCCCGTGATTGTGCGCACGATGTCGTCCTCGATCCAGCTCAGAATCGTGTGCCCACTGTTGGGATCGGACCAGAGGTGCCCCTGAATACCTCGCACGGTGACGGCTGTAGCACCCTCGCCCGTGCGGGAGTGGTCGCCCGGATCGCCGGCCGGTCCCTGGGCGAGGGTCCACTGGCCTTTGAGGCCATCGAACTTTTGGATGTAGTGATCGCCCTGGCGGAAGAGTTCCACCAGGGTCGCTTCAGGGCTATCCCCGGGGGTGCTGAGTAGATGGAAAGGCGCCTCTGCCTGGGCCTCCGGCAGTGTCATCCGCTGCGGCAGAAGCTTCTCGATATTGACGACCTCAACACCCGCCGGTGGCGTCCACTGGAAGCGCTCCGGCGCGACCGGCTCGTTCTGGTCGAGTTCCTGGACGGTCACTCGGGCCTCACCGGCGACCTCGGCCTCGCCGGTGTAGCTGGCCTGGAGGGGGAGATCGTTCGCCTTATCGATCCAGAGATCCCCGACGATTCTTGCTGCCTGGAGGGCCTGCGGCGCCTGCTCGTTGGGCGTGAAGCGCACATGCCAGACCGGCCGATCTGCAACTGTCTCCTCGCCCACCAGGGTGACGTCGCTGATCTCCAGGGCCCGCTCGGTCAGCGCCTGCACACTGCTGAGGTCGGTCGGCATCTCGGCCGCGGCCCCGCCCTCCTCGGCCCGCCACGCCTCAAGCGAGGCCCGATCACCCGTGAGCACCTTGCCGGCCGCCGGATTGTAGATCCAGCCGGTCTCACCGTCGCTCACCGCGAGGGTCCTAACGACGTCCGGCTCACTCGCCTCACGCACCTCGCTGCGGATCTGCTCGCGCTCACCGTCCCGGCGGAACCAACTCTCGGTCAGGAGGCGAATTGTCTTGCCGTCGTGTGTCGCGTTCACCTCGATCACCGCGTGGGCGCTCTTCATATTCTCAAGCGCGGTTTGCATCTGCGCGACGATGTCTTCAGGCGTGGGCTGGGCGCCAAGGGGCCCGCAGGCGGCGAGGAGCAGCCCGGCGAGAAAAAGCCAGAGGATGCGGCCCGGTCGCAAGTTCATACATCGCTCCTTGGAGAGAGGGCTCGACCCGTTCAACGCGTGAACTGAAAGCGTTTGAAGAAGTATAGCGACGAGGAGGAGCGATGCCAAGGTGGACGGGCGGGCCTGGTTCGCAGTCGAGACGACCTGGGTGGGCGACGGCCCAGCGGGGCGCCTCTACGTGGCGGGGCGCCAAAAGGCGGAAACCCGAGGAGCGTCCAGGGGAGCGACCGGTGGTCGGCGAGCGGGAACCCGATGCGATCCATCAAAGCATCGCTGTCCAGCCCGACGCGCTCGTAGACCTCGATTCGATTCCCGCGCACGTTCACCCGCCCGCACCGCTTCTCCTCCGGCAGGATGAACGCGTCGCGAAAATATCCTCGTCCAGCCGGAAGTGTTCGGCCGGATTCTGAATGCAGTTCAGCCGTGGCGTCTCCGTCGCTGCATCCCTTGGGAATGTCGCAGGCCGGCGATCTACTTCAGAGCACTCTCTATCGGCCCGTTGGCTGCAAGGGTTGCGACGAAAGCCTTCACCACCGCCAGGGTGGGCGCCTCAAGTGCAACATCCACCACCTGGCCGAGTTGATCCAGCCGCAAGTCGCCAATCCGCGCCACCAAATCAGGAGGCAAGGGGCCAAAACGGCGGCGCAGGATGTGGAGTAGCATCTCCATTTGCCCCTGCTCACGTCCCTGCTCGATCCCTTGCTCGCGTCCCTGCTCGCGTCCCTGCTCGATCCCCTCCTGGAGGATCTCAGCATACCAGGGTGACTCGCGTAGCACAGCCATGTCCCACCTCATGATTCTCCGTACCACCTCGGATTCTAGAACAAAACTGGCAAAGAAGGCAAGCAGTGGCTCCAACCCGGAAATCGCCTCGTCGGCGCGCAAGAGCGTGACGGCGCGGCTGAGCACCGCCTCATCCTGTCCGCCCTTCAGGACGGGCACAAACGGTAGCAGCGTGGTCAAATGCCGTTCGAACACCAGGTTGACGTCCTCTTGCCAGAGGTTGATCACCTTGAAGTCCTGATGGGCGACGAGCCCCTGGCACTCGGAATGATAACTGGCGGCAATCTCAACCCGGGGTGCCGGGGGAAGAATGTTGACGACCACCGGATAGACGAGCAGTTCGTAGCGTTCCTCAGCCAGGGCGGCGTAGGCCCGCAGGCGGGCCGCCATGCGCCGATCCGGCCGCAGTTGGATTTCGTTGGCGATCAGGAAGGCATCGCTCACATATAATACCAATTCGACTTGGTGACCGTGCATTATGGCTATCAGTTTCAGCCAAAATGGGCTTTGGCTAATGCATGCCTGTCATGTCAAATTGGTATAACATGGAAAGGCAACCACTTCTCATCCCGCTCTGAACTACTCACCTCGTGGTAAATACGGCGAATCTGGCCGGCATTTTCCAGAATGACCCGGATCTGCTCATTCAACTTCCCCGTCTTACGGTATTCGCTGATCTTATACAAGTGGGGATAGGCGCCCATCTGGTGGAATGTATCAATGAACTCTTGCATGAAATATTCAGCGAAGCTCCTGTTGCCTCTATCTGGAGCAGGAATGTTGCAGAGCGGAAAGCCTAGATACGGCTCGTACTCCTCTCGGGACAAGTAAGGAGGCACGGTATCCAAGGGATCGTAGTCATCCGAGCCATAGTAGTACTCTGCTTCCAATCCCCTGTCTACCGCTGCCCGGTGTACCCGGTCATGAATAATGACTCCGCGCATCGAGCCAACATGCACCCGCCCCGATGGCGTCTTAGAGTCATTGACGATTTGCTTTCCACTCAGGCTCCTAATAAACGAATCCGCCCAAAACATGGAGATTTTCCCCCTTTTCAACACCTGTAGAAACAGTCTTTTTTCAATGTTATCCAAAGTACTCCATTGATTCAGCTTCATAGTATCTAGAAATTGTATGTCGAGCAACCCCTTTTGGTAAACCCTAACAACGCGCCACAGTCGCGCGCCAAGCGGCTCACGCCGGTACCGGCATCCTGCTCTTCTTCGACGAGTGCGAACGGCCTCTCCTGCCGGTCATCCGGGCTATATGGATGCAGAGCGAGCGCGGCCGGGTGCCCGTGCGAGTACGAGGTTATGTATATCGCCGCGCTTGACCTCTTTGTCGAGCGAGATGATGTCGTTAGCCCAACAGACGATGTTGTTGGCGGCGCACGTCAAGGTCCGAACAACGCTGTGGTTGCGCACCTCCGGAGGCAGGTGCACCCGCTCGGCGATCTCGATGAACTCTGTATCGATCCATAGACCGCTTGTCAAGGAGCGCATTCTGAGGTAAGTGGTGAGATCAGGCGTGATCCCCCGCGCGCGGTTGATCGCCTCCAGACGGTGAAGTCGAGGTACTCCTTGACACCGCGAATGAACCGGCGCATCCAAGTGGGGGCCGCCTGTGACTGCACGCGCTCGCGCAAATCACACAAAGCCTGGATCAATGGTCCATCCCGCTTCACGGGCTCAACACCCAGCAAGATCTCCGTGAAGCAGGTATTGTTGGATGTGACTTTCGCAAGAGGAAAAGACCGAAGAATCGTAAAGGCCAAAAACGAAACGAGTAGTAAGAGGAGAAATAATTATCCTGCCGGGTACCAGCTGGTACCCGGCAGGATGAAGTGACATGCGATCAGGGAGTTGACGACGGACGTCGGGTGAGTGGTCCGGGCGCCCACGGGGCGCCGAGCATCGGCAGCACATATTGGTCGAGACCGTAATAGCCGGCGACCTTCCAGGCAAGGATAAGCAGGACCGCGAGCGTGAAGAGTATGGGATTACTTGACGCAGAACCGGCGAGCATGAAATTCATGTTCATGAACGCGCCGAAGAACGCCGCGATACCCACGAATAAGCCGATAATGAGGGCGAGCCCGATAAGTGTCTCACCCCACGCGACCAACGGTGCGAACCAGGTCTGGTGGCCACCGCTCAGTAATCTCCCGAGGAAATCACGGTACCAGTCATACGTGATGGCTGGCCGTCCTTGCTCTGGGAGAGCAATAGCTCGCTGCCAAAAGGCTTGCAACGATGCGCCGCTCATCCACCCGGGATCAGTGAGCTTGTGGAGCCCGGCAAGCAACCAGTCCAGCCCCAGAAACAGCCGAACTCCAAGCCACAATGGCGCGGAGCGCGGGCTTTCAAACAGGAACTGGGTAAACGACGGATTCTGAACAACCCTGACATCATCTCGCGCCGGGTCATAGCCCCGGCTCAGCCAAACCGCTGCGCCTATAGCGAGGATAAGACCGATAAGAAGCGCGAGCGCTTGACCTGCACCGGGGAGCTCGATGTTAAGACCTTGTAGTTCCAGGCCGCCTGTCCCGAGAATAAACAGAAACGTTCCTACTAATCCTAGTAGGAAGCCCATGAGATCGCGCCGGCTCATGAAGGACTCCTTCCTTTTAGCATGAGGATCAATCGGCCGACATGACGTTTATCTGCTGAATATCGGTAGTCAACTTCCGACTACCATGTACCTCCTTTCACTGGTAGTCACGAAAGTATAAAGACAAAAATCTTCATACTTCTATGGCTACCTTGTTCTCAGTGGCTCAAGAGAGAGAAGAAATAGATCGCATCATAAAAGTGCAAAGTAATGAATTTTCTAAAAAAAGACATTGAACAATCAAAGTTAGCGCCTGAGTGGCGCAGGGCAAGCATATAGTCTAGACCGGGGACACCAGCCGGAATTCGATGGAGCATTTAAGGACCGACAAATCGGTAGCCAATCCCGCGAACCGTATGAATATAAACTGGCGCTCTCGGATCGGGTTCGATCTTCTTCCGCAGCCAGTGAATGTGAACGTCGAGGGTGCGAGTGTCACCGAGAAAGCCAGTCTGCCAGACCTCCCACATGAGTTGCGCCCGGGTTCGGACTCGCCAGGCTGGGCCATGGACGCGCGCAGGAGAAAAAACTGCTTGGGTGGCAATCCGTGCGCCGGATGGGTGCCCACGTGGACTATGCGGCTATATAGATCGAGTGCCACCTCCCCGCAAGTGAGCCCGCGCGGTTGGTGCAGCAGACGCTGGATCTCCGTGAGCAGCTGGTGAGGCGAAAAGGGGAGGGAGAGGTGAGCATCAATGAGACTTGACCCAGCGCCGTTTGAGGCCGGCAAGTCTCCAAGTACGAGTATGGGCGCTCCCAAGCGCTGCCGTAGTGTCTGGCACATCGCCTCGCTCTTGAGTTTGTCAGGGACGGTATCGACGATTGTGACCTCGGGGCTTGCCTGACACGCCAGGCGGAGAGCTTCCCGTCGGCTGCGGGCAACCATGAGCGTATGCCCACCCTGCCCGAGGATTGTGGTCACGGAATGCAGGGTGATCTCTCGCTCGGTCACCAGCAAAATCTGTTCCACACTGAAGTTCCTATGGCGACGTGATGAGCCAACCGATTGAGGGAGTCAGGCGGTGGAGGTCCCGCTGTGTCGTGGATGGCTCAATCAAGCATACGGGCAAGCTGTCCGAGGTTTCGTCGATGGCTGGGGCAAGAGAGTAGATCTATTGCGTCTCGTCGGTCTCAGCGCGGAGGTCTGCGGGCAACAAGTGGGTGTGGGTATAACATAGCTCGTTTCGTTCTACAAACCGGCTATCGCCGGAAAGGGAGAGCACCGAGACCATCTCGGCGCTCTCCGGTCGGGATATTTGGTTGTCTGCTCCTGTGAGGGTATAGGAGCAAGTCGTATACCGTGAAATCTGCCAAGGAGACGCCGTCCCTCAGAAATTGGGACGGCGGAAGCCTCCAAATCGGAATCTTCCTTGGGCGATCCCACTATGTGAACCCCTCTCTCTCATGGCCCCCTTGCATTCTATCGCTCCTCTATGCTACGCTGGGAAGGTAGGTTATGCGCCTAACCATCCTTCGTACAGCTTTGCGAAAATCCATAACGATATTGACCACTGATAGAAATGGCGTATACTTCCGCAATCATCGAACAGAACGGGAGGTGCGCCAGGCGTGGTCGCAAGAAAACGTATGTTGTCCGACTTGAACCGAAAGAAATCCAAGCATTTCGGCGCCTGATCGCTGCTCACAAGAGCCCCCAGGGGAGGTGCTGCGAGCCAGGGGGCTCCGAACAGACCACGAACATCGGGAGGGGAGCGACGCGCAGGGGGCGGATGCCGTCGGGGGTTCGCCCGGGATGGTACCCAAATGGCGGCAGCGCTGGGGAGAAGCCCACCCGTTGAAAGCTGCCCCGCGGACCGGTCGTCCCCGGGTTGTACTGCGCCCCCAAAACTGGACAGCAAAACGGGACGATTAAAGGGTATGAGCCGGCCAGCTGGCTGGGG
>DOUV01000554.1 GCA_003520455.1 Chloroflexota bacterium
CCCACAGCGGCAACCTTTTCCGGGATAAAGTGGCCGGTGCGGTCCACACGATCAATGGCTTTGGAAAGGCAACCGGCTTCGAGCAAATCCGCGAGTTGGGCACTATTGAGACGCCGGTCCTGCTGACGAACACGCTGAACGTGGGGCTGGCGGCCGATGCCCTCGTCGCCTTCATGCTCCGCGATAACCCGGACATCGGTGTGACCACCGGCGGGGTGAACCCGGTCGTCGGGGAGTGCCACGATGGCTATCTGAGCGATCTCCGCGGGCGGCATGTCCGGGCCGAACACGTCTGGGCGGCGTTAGAGGGCGCCCGCGAGGGCCCCGTCGAGGAGGGCAACGTCGGAGCGGGAACGGGCACCCAGGCGTTCGAGTTCAAAGGCGGGATCGGCACCGCCTCGCGTCGCACCCTACTCAACAAGGGTGGATTCACCGTCGGCGCGCTGGTCCAGACCAATTTCGGCCGGCGCGAGGAGTTGACGGTGGCTGGGGTGCCCGCCGGCCGCGAGCTCGTCGATGTGGGGCGGATCAAGAAACGCGAGGATGGTTCGATCATGATGGTAGTGGCGACCGACGCCCCCTGCTCGGCGCGCCAACTCCATCGCCTCGCCGTGCGGGCCGGCTTCGGCCTGGCGCGGACCGGCTCGGTCGCCGCCTACGGAAGTGGTGACTTTGTCATCGCCTTCTCCACCACGAATCGCCGCCCGCAGTACGCCGACACGGTGATCGCCGAGCGACCTCGCCTGGAAGACGAGGCTGGGGTGATCACGGCGCTTTTCCAGGCCGTGGTCGAGTCGGTCGAGGAAGCCATCATCAACGCCCTGCTCCGCGCCGAGACGCTGACCGGTCGCGACGGGAACACCCTGTTTGCGGTGCCCATCGACCGGCTGCAGGAGATTCTGCGGCGCTACGGGCGGCTGTAGCGAAGCTTCTCACGAGCGGACAGCCGCGGATCGCGGACAAGCATGGGAGAAAGGCGGTAAAACACACTGCGGCACAGAACGTGATGCGCCGATCTCTGCAGATGTTGGCTATTCGAAAGCCGAATCGGCGGCGACCTGCGCGTGTCGGCGTAGATCAGCGTTCCTCAGAAGCGGTCAGGCACTCGTCATCTGTACTCGATGACATTCAACACTCGAAGCGGCGGACAATCCGGCTACACTGAGAGCATGACCCAGCCAGGCGAAGGCCCTAAGGCCCCTGGTGGGTTTGTACCAAACAGCGCCAGCAATTGGCCGGAGTGGATGTGGCCCGTATGCATCGCGGGAGCTATCTGTCGATCCACCGTGTTCGGCAGAGTGGCACTGGGTGTCCCCGATGCAGCCACCTCAATCCCACCTGTCCGGTTGCCTGATCCTCCTCCTGGGTGTGGCGTCGCTGGGCGCGACGCTGGGCGTTGCCCACCGGCGCGCGAAAGCGGGCGCCGGGTGAGACGGCGGGCTGCGGCTTTCGAGCCAAGGCCCGCCGCTCATTTTTGGCGACCTTGCGCCCGTACGCTCTCTCCGCTATGATCGCCACCTGCGTAATCGCCAGCCTTCGATCCTGGAGCACCCAACCACGCCACCATGCCCACGAGATCACCAGGCTTCGGCTGGGTCATCCAGCCCCATCCGGCCTTGCACCATAGTCCCACAGCTCGCCTGGGACTCTGGGTGCTCAATCACGTCCCGCGCCTCGCGCCGCTCGCCGAACGGCTGAGAGAAGCGTTGATGGCCTCACGCACGTTTGGCTGGATCCTCCAGCCGGGCGCTGGCGGCCCGCAACCAGCCGCACGCCTGTTGGAGGACAACCGCCGCTTCCTGACGCTCCTGGACGGTCACTTCGACACGTTCTGGATAGAAGACCACTTCCAGTGGGGCACCGCGCCGACGCTTGAGGCCTGGACCTCGCTCACCTGGCAGGCGGCCCGCTTTCCGACCTACCGCTGCGGCACCATGGTCCTGGGCCAGAGCTACCGTAACCCCGCCCTGCTGGCAAAGGCCGCCGCCACCCTGCAGTGGTTGGCCGGCGGCCGGCTGATCCTGGGCATCGGCGCCGGGTGGAAGGAGGACGAGTACCGGGCCTACAACTTCCCCTTCCCTGCCGCCGCCACCCGCATCCACGAGTTGCGCGAAGCGGCCACCATCATCAAGACAATGTGGTCCACCTCGCCCGCCACCTACGCTGGAACGCATTACCGGATCACCGCGGCCTTCTGCGAGCCCCGTCCCACGCCACCGCCCCCGCTGATGATTGGCGGGGGCGGCGAGAAGCTCACGCTGCGGGTTGTGGCCGAGCTGGCCGATTGGTGGAACCTGGGGTTTGTCCCGTTCTCCGAGTACGAGCGCAAGTGGCAGCGCCTGGCCGAGCATTGCGCGGCGGTCGGCCGCGATCCGGCCACGATCAAGAAAACCTACTTTGCGCTCGTCAGCATCTCGAATGATCCATCGAGGATCCTGCGGCGTGAGGGGCTCCACATCGTCGGCGGGAACCCCGCGCAGGTCGCCGACGAGTTGGCCCAATTCGTCGCCTCGGGGGTCGAGCACTTCCAGATCCGCTTCCTGGACTTCCCCGACCCGGCCGGCGCGGAACTCTTCATCCAGACCGTCGTCCCCCAGCTCAGCGGCCGCCAGGGTCCTGGCCAGGCACACGCATCGGATAACCCGGCTCTGTCCTACTCCTCGGCGTCGAATTCGATCAGCGAGACGACCGGATAGGCGGCCAGCGCCTCACGGCCGTTGAGAAAGCCGAGCTCGATCACGAAGGCAGCCCCGACGACCTGGCCACCCAACGCTTCCACCAACTCAGCACTGGCCCGAGCCGTACCCCCCGTGGCCAGCAGGTCGTCGATAATCAGGACGCGCTGTCCCGGCTCGATGGCGTCGACGTGGATCTCGAGGCGGTTGGTACCATACTCGAGGGCATACTCGCGGTGAATCTTCTCGGCGGGGAGCCGGCCGGGCTTGCGAATCGGCACGAAGCCGGCGCCCAGTTCGTAGGCCAGGGGCGCCCCAAAGATGAAGCCGCGCGACTCGACGCCGGCGACCAGGTCAACCTCGGTCTCCTCGAACATCTCAGCCAGCCGATCGATGACCTCGCCAAAGGCGTCGGCATCTTTCAATAGCGTCGTGATATCCCGGAATAGAATGCCCTGAACCGGAAAATCGGGGACACTCCTGATGATCGACTTCAAATGGTCCATTGCGGACGTCTCCTCCTCAGAAATGCGGAATGGTATACCGATTACCATATACCAACTCGGTGTCGCCCCGAATTCCACAAATGATCTCGAACAGACGTGGTTTCCTGGTCTTCATCGTGAATTCGAGTCACGCACAGCAAATTCCTGGATCAGATGGGTGATCGCCTTCTGACTTCCGGTTCGTCCCATCACGTACCGTTTTTCGACCAGTGGCAATTGACGATCGCGGCCGCCTCCGCGTGCACCAGGCCGTTGCTCACCAACACGCCGGGGGTCTCTATTGTCCAGGAATCACCGTGCTCGTCGGTGACGGTCGCGCCGGCCTCACGAGCAATCAACTCGCCCGCTGCGACATCCCAGGGCCAGAGGCTCAGGTTGTAGTAGACGTCAAGACAGCCCGCGGCCACGTAGCAGAAGCCCAGGGCCGCGCTGCCCAGGCTACGGAGCGTGCGAACCTCATTGGCGAAGTTGTTGAAGATGCGCGCACTGGCCCTGCGCTGTTCGGGCGAACGCGACCAATCGCAGGCCACGATGGAGCGTCGCAACTGCGCCTGGTGGCTCACCTGCAGGGGGCGACCGTTGAGCGTGGCGCCGCCCCCGGCGCGAGCCGCAAAGAGCCAGTCGCGCAACGGTTCGTACACCACACCGACGCGTGCGCCGCTGGCGTCGTGCAGAGCGATGCTGACGCTAAAGATGGGCAGGCCATGAGCAAAGTTGGTGGTTCCATCGAGGGGGTCTATGATCCAGGTTGGCGTCTGCCAATCGATCACGGCCTCCGGCCGGAAGGTCTCTTCGGTAAAAACGGCGTGCTCGGGAAAGGCTGCGACCAACCGCTCGCGAATGAGACGGTCGGCAGCGTAGTCGGCGGTCGTCACAAGGTCACGCTCATTGCCATTTTTGAGCGCGATCTCGAGCTCGCTGGCGTACATTGTTTGGAGGAGCTGGCCGGCGGCGCGGGCCATGTCGGAGGCTGCAGAGAGAAAATGATGGTCGTTCATGAGGACGAGTATACCGCGGCTTGCCGTCAGCGCGAACTGCGGCCATCAGTGGCGGCGAAGCAGGAGCTGGGGCACCAGGCGTACCTCGTCCGCCCGCAACAGCCAGGCAGCCAGCAGGTAGAGGCCACCACCCGCTGCAATAGCCAGCGGCGTCAGCAGCCACCCGGGCGCCTGCCTCAGGGGCGGAAACCGCAGGAGGGCCAGCAGGCCAGTGCCCATGATCAGCGCCGCCACTCCTACCCGCCCGCTGGCAATCAGCATCTCGCGCCCCTCCAACCCGTGGAGCCGGCGCCGAAGGAGCCAGAGCAGCAGCAGCATCTCGAGCGTCGTCGACGTCGAATTGGCCAGGGCCAGCGCGCCATGCGGCCCGTGGCCGATATCCGTGGGGGAACCAAAACTGGGCAGGAGCATCAGGCTCATCGCGACGCTGAGAGCCACGGCCCCCGCGGCCACCAGCACCGGCGTCAGAGTGTCGTGGAGCGCGTAGAAGGCCCGGCTGATGATCTCGAGCAGAGAGTGGCCCACGAGGCCGAAACTGTAGAAGAGTAGCGCCCAGGCGGCGGCTGCCGTCGAGGTGGCATCGAAGGCGCCGCGCTGGAAGAGCAGCGTGATCAACGGCACCCGCAGCACAATCAGCCCGACCGCCGCCGGCACTGTCAGGAAGAGGACAACCCGCAGCGTCAGGCTCAAGGTGCGACGCATGGCGGCCTGCTCGCCGCGGGCGGCCTGGCCGGCAAAGGCCGGGAAGATGACCGTGGCCACCGACAGCGCGAAGATGCCCTGCGGTAGTAGCATCGTGATAAAGGCGTAGTAGAGCGCCGGGATCGCCTGGACGTAGAGGTACGACGCCAGTATGGTATTCACCAACAGGATGAGCTGGACCGTGGCCACGCCGAGCACCCGCGGCGCCATCAGCCGGCCGACCTGGCGCACATACGGCGCGAGCACCGGGTCGCGAAGGCCGAGGGTGACGCTGTAACGCGAACCGTGGCGGATCAGAACCGGCACCTGGATCAACAAATGGCCAATCGCCCCCAACACCACCCCCAGGGCCAGACCATACACCCCCCAGCGCGGCGCCAGAACCACCGCCCCAACAATAATTCCGAGGTTGTAGAGCAACGGGGCCACCGCCGGCATGATAAAATGCTCGAGGGCATTGAGCACGCCCATGATCAGCCCGCTGAGACTAAAGATCACCGTCGAGGCCAGCATGATCCGCATCAGGTTGGCGGTGAGATGGCGCATCTCCGGCGTGAAGCCACCGCCCGGTACGACCAGGTGCACCAGCCACGGCGCCCCGAGCGCCGCCAGACCGGCCAGCACCGTGAGGCTCAGCAGGATGATGTTGGCAATCGCACTCGCCAGTCGCCAGGCCCCTGGGCGATCGTCGCGCGAGAGAAAACCGGTGAAGGTCGGGATGAATGCCGACGCGAGGGCGCCTCCCGCCATCAGGTTGAAAAGCAGGTCCGGAATGCGAAAGGCGGCCTGGTAGGCTGCGGCGTCGGGCGAGGTACCAAACTGGTGGCTGACCGCCACCTCCCGGACCAGGCCCAAGGCGCGGCTCGCCACAAACAGTACCATCACCATCAACGCCGCCCGAGCCATACGATGGCCGGTCGCACCCGGTGTCGGGACCGTTGTCGTCATCATGAGGCGATTGTAGCGTGCAATCCCAGCGCGACAAGCGAGACAGACCACTCGTTGGGTCCAGGTGCGCCCTTGCGTTCCGGCGGCCGAAGCGGCTCTCAACCAGGGTCCCACCGAAATCGCCCCGGGAAGAAACCCGGCGAGGCCCCTGCCTTGCCGGGCACGCTTCCCGTCTCGGCCCCCCGGGGTCTCCTCTCCACCGAAGGAACCGCCCATTCGGTCCGTGTAGAGCGCGGAGTCGTGGGCGAGGGTGGGAGCGCCGCCCAACCGCCGGGCCGAGCAG
>DOUV01001075.1:0-4329 GCA_003520455.1 Chloroflexota bacterium
GCCGCCGCCGCGCGGCCGCGCCGGTCCCGCCCCCAGAAGACAACGTGGGGGCCGGCGCGGTAGACACCCTGAACCAGCTGGAGATTGGTCGCGGTGCTGGTTGGGCGCCACCAGTCAAAGTGAAATTGCTTCAGGCGCAGCCGTCGGCCGCCGCCGGCAATCGTTAATCGCAGGCTGCTCCACTGTTGAGGCCCTTCCGGGCGAACGGTGGCCTGGGTGATCGTGGTACCGCGGGGCAACTCGGCCGGAACGACGACCGCAAAGGCGCAAAAGTCCTGGGCCCCGGCAGGGTCGCACTCGAACGGTAGCTCGCCGAAGCGTGGTGCCTGCCCGAGAGAATAGGCGAACGGAGGGAGCGCGAGGGGGGCGTCAGGGTCAGTCATCGCGGGGGACGAGGCTGTCACGCGAGCAGCGAGGCCGGGAAACAAGGGATGGGGCTGGGGGAGAATCGCACCTCCTCTCCCCGGCCACGCCTCCCACTCACTATTCCTCCTTGCTCTCGGCCGGAACGATGCCATCCCAGAACTCGTCGAGGGTCTCCTCCGAGATCTCCTCGTCGGTTCCGTGGAGGAGTGCGCGCAGCACGCGGAGGTTGACTATATCCTCGAGCAACTCGTCACCCTTGGGGGTCTCGAGCAGCATCGGGTGCTGCGCGAACCGAGGATCGTTGAGAAGCTGGCCGAAGGTCGCCAGGCCACAGAACCCTTTGCCGATGTGGGTATGGCGATCGCGGTGGGCACCCAGTTCGTGTTTCGAGTCGTTGAGGTGGAAGACCTTGAGCCGCTCCCGGTCGAGCAGCCGATCGAACTCCTCGAATGTGTGCGCGTACCCCTCTGGTGTCACCAGATCGTAGCCCGCAGCCAGGGCATGGCAGGTATCGAAGCAGATACCGATACGCTCAGGCTCATCTACCCGATCGAGGATGCGAGCGAATTCCTCAAAGTCGGCCCCGAGGCAGGTCCCCTGGCCGGCCGTGATCTCCAGGCAGACCATCACGCGCTCGTCGCTCTCTTCCCGGACGATGTTGAGCGCCTCGGCGACCCGCTCGATTCCGGCCGGCGTGCCACTCCCTGTGTGAGCTCCCGGGTGAAGCACCAGGTAGTCGAGCCCCAAAGCACGGCAGCGTTCGATCTCGACGCGCAGCGCAGCGAGACTTTTCTGCCAGATGTCGGGCTTGGGTGAGGCAAGGTTGAGCAGGTAGGTCGCGTGGCAAACGAGGGGCGCCAGCCCGGTTTCGGTCGCCCGCGCGTGGAATTCCGTGACTTCTTCTGGCGTTAACGGCCGGGCGGCCCACTGACGGTTACTTTTGGTGAAGACCTGGATCGAGTCGGCGCCGATCTTCAGGCCACGATCGAAGGCGGTCGGCAGGCCACCGGCGGTAGAACAATGGGCACCAAGTCGGGGCATGAGAAACCTTTCACGGAGCGTGTTCCATCCCCGGCAGTCGGCAGTGGAGGCCGACTGCCCGTTGGCACGCTCGAATCTCGCCAATCGTCTGCTGGTTGGAGCCAGGTTGACGGTTCGCGCGGGAATGCATCCACGGCAACCCGCGTCTGTCCACCGACGGCGCTCAGCGGCTATCGGTCGGGTCTTGCCGTTTGAGCTTGCGCCAGAGGGAGAGCTGTTCGGGCTGGGTCTTGGACGCGGTTTTGGCTCCGGTCGATGGAGCGCTTGAGGGCTCCAAGCCCAGTGTGCTGTACCGTTTGACCTGGGCCGGGGTCACCTCACCTGGCCCGGGCGGCGGGGGCGCCGGCACCTCGACCAGGGCACGGTCTGCGGCCGGCTCTTCCTGCGCTATCGTCCCGGCTGCCGGGCGGACAACAGGCGGTGCGCTCGGATCGTAACCCTCGATGCCAACCATAACGTGCCCGGCCGGCACACGCCGGGTGGGGCAGATCTCAAGCATATGCTCCGTGCCGTCAAGCGTCAGCACGACTGCATCTGGTGAGTTGCCCTCTGGTACGAGCGCCACCGTCGGCCAGCAGCCAAAGCGGCTCGCGTATCGCTGGCAGGCGCGGGTCAGCGTTGTATCCAGCGGCTCGTCGTTCTGGTCACGTTGCCAAAGCAAGCCAATCATGGCGTCTTGGGACGTCCTCATCAGGCGCGTCCATGGCAGTGCCGAGACCTGTCCCGGCGACGCCAGGGATGCGTGGGATTGATTGCGAGTGTATGCGATGTTGCGCGTCGGCGCAACCGGCGCGTGCCACGGGACGGTCGCGCCGGCCGCCGGACGTCACCTCACGAAACGGCGACGAACAATAGATCCCCACGGACTCCGATGGTCGCTTCGACGTCCGGCGGATGTTGGCTCGTGCCAGAACCCAGGCAGGATTCGGCCACCTTCACGAGGCATCTGCCTTGCTTATGAGAAAGGCAGGTGGGAAGAGAAAGCGCTCGCCGCGTTCCAGCGCCAGCAAGTACCGCTTGTAGTGGAGACCGCCGGTCGCCCCGTGAAGCTCGCCACTCCTGGCGAGGATCCGGTGGCTCGGAATGAGGATCGGCAACGGATTTGCACCCAGGGCCTGCCCCACAGCGCGATAGGCGCGAGGCAGGTTGATCTGACTTGCGACCCAGCCATAGGTTCGGGTCTGTCCATACGGGATGGCGGCCGTAGTGTCCCATACCCGGCGTTGGAAGGAGGTCCAGGCCCGGAGATCGAGGTGCTCAGAAAACGTCACCGGCTCGCCGTCGAGGTAGCGAGCCAGCGCCTCGGCCAACTCGACCAATTCGGCCAGGTCCACCGGCGAGGCTGCCGGCCAGGCAGCCTCCAGGCGGCGAGCCATAAGGCTGCGATCGAGCAGCGGTAGCTCCAGAGCCAGCACCCCTCGTTCGGAGAGAGCCACCCCGATGTGGCCCCAGCGCGTCTCGAGGATGGCGGTTCCCACCGCGTCAGTCGCATGTCGCATGCGCGGATTATAGCGCTGCTCGCAACTGATGAAAATAGGAGTTGGGAGGTGGAAGTTGGCCGCTCAGGTTGCCAACCGATTAGAAGGCCGAGGACTCGCACTCTCGAATCCCTAAGGCAGCCAGGCCATTTACCTTTCGTAGCTGCTTACAATCACGCGGCCCAATATGCAGAATGTTCAACCATCGGGTATACTTGTCCCTCGTGACCGGGCCGTCAACGATGAGCGCAACATGGCCGAAACACAATTAGACGAAAGAGGCTTGCGATGGATGCTTACCTGACGCGTCTAGCAGATGTTATCGTCCGTTATTCGACAGAAGTTCAGCCGGGCGAATGGGTGGTCTTGCGCGGGGAGCCGGAGGGTGAACCGCTGCTCAAGGCGCTCTACGCGGCCGTCCTCGCGGCTGGCGGCCAGCCCTCGCTTCACCTCAACCCAGGTTGGGCGAACTACCTGCTGCTCGCGCGCGGCAACGATGCGCAGTTAGAGTTTATCCCCCCTCTCCAAGAGGTGGCCCAGACCCGGGCCGACGTGATCATCAACGTCCTGGCGGAGCGCAACACCAGGCTCCTCTCCAACATCCCTCCGGACCGCCAACAGCACCGCGAGCAGGCGACTCGCCCACTGTTCGAGCGTTTCATGGAACGAAGCGCCAGCGGCGCCCTCAAATGGTGCGTCACACTCTTCCCGACGAATGCCTATGCCCAGGATGCAGACATGAGTCTCGACGAGTACGAATCTTTCGTCTACCGTGCCGGATTGCTGGACGACCCCGATCCCGCGGCCCGTTGGCAAGAGATCTCTGCGCGCCAACAGCGGCTGGTCGAGTGGCTCAAAGGGTGCGACCAGGTTGGCATTCGTGGCGCCGACACCGATTTGCGTCTCTCGATCAAGGGCCGTACCTTCATCAATGCCAGCGGCAAGCGAAACTTCCCGGATGGCGAGATCTTCACGGGCCCGGTCGAGCAGTCGGTCGAGGGCTGGGTGCGTTTCACCTATCCCGCACTCATCAGTGGACGGGAGGTCACGGGGATCGAGCTCTTCTTCGAGGATGGCCGGGTCGTCAAGGCAAGCGCCACGAAGAACGAGTCCGCTCTCCTCAGCCTGCTCGAGACTGATCCTGGCGCCCGTCATGTCGGCGAGTTGGGCATCGGTACCAACCCGGGAATCACCCGCTTCACCCGCAACACGCTCTTCGATGAGAAGATTCAGGGGACGTTCCACCTGGCACTCGGCGCCAGCTACCTCGATACCGGCGGTCAAAATGTCTCCGCGATCCACGAGGACCTCGTCTGTGACCTGCACGATGGTGAGATTATCGTGGATGGCGATCTGCTCTACCAGAATGGCGACTTCGTGGTCTAAAAACGTGAAACGTGCAGTTTGGCAGAGGTGCGACGCACTTCGGAAAGTGCGTCGCACC
>DOUV01001075.1:4382-5209 GCA_003520455.1 Chloroflexota bacterium
AAGTGCGTCGCACCTGGTGCAAACGCAAGCGCGGGGCCGCCTCGAGGAAGTGGGCGGCCCCGCACTCCTGTGGAGGTAGTACTACTTTTTCTTGGGGCTCTCTGTGGCCGGCGTGCCGGCCGTCGGTTTAGGCTGCTC
The DNA here is from genome assembly GCA_003520455.1 of Chloroflexota bacterium. The sequence goes on from DOUV01001075.1 coordinate 4,521, forward strand.
CTTGCGCTTCTTCGGGGGTTTTTTCGGATTCTTGTCGCCCATGGGGACCATCCTCTCTCTGGCGGGCAAGTTGCACCGCAACTGGATCTTATTCATACTGCCATCGGTGTCAAAGGATGGGACCGCTGGCCCTGGTACTCGCGGGTGGGGGCAGGGCGCCTGATCAGCCCTGAGGGCGGGCCGCGAGTGCCGCTGGCCCGAATGGGCCAAAAGCGGCCAGGTTTGCCGACTCTTCAACCCAAGGGTATGATCAGACAAGACACAATCTGCGACCCTGGAGAGAGCGATATGATGATGGTGGAATCGACTGTCACCGATATTTACTTCGACTTTGTCTGCCCCTACGTCTACCGCGCGGCCCTCTGGCTGGAAACCGTCGAGCAGCGCTCGAACGAGCCGCTGCGGTTTCGGTGGCGCTACTTTCCTCTCGCCCAAATCAATAACAAACAAGAGGGCTGGAAGGTCTGGGAGCAACCCGTGGTGAACCCCGCCTGGAACGAGGTGCGCTCCGGGCGCGGACTGCGCGCGATGTGGGCCCATGAGGCTGCCCGACAGCAGGGCCAGGCCGCGGCCAACGCGTACCGGCTCGCGTTGCTCCGTGCTGTTCACGAGGACGGGCTCAGCCTCAGCGGTGAGGAGGCCACCCAGATGGCCGCCGAGCGGGCCGGCCTCGACCTGGACCGCTGGCA